>JAICMD010000084.1 GCA_025929405.1 Mucilaginibacter sp.
GCTGGTATTGCCGGTAGCCGTAATGACGGTTGCTATGACAGGGTCAGACACACAAGTAATTCCGGCCCGGCCGGATGGCCCGTGCGACATTTATGCCGCCGGCGGCACCCCATGTACTGCCGCGCATAGCAGTACCCGTGCCCTGTATGCATCATACAACGGCCCTTTATACCAGGTAATGCGCCGGTCTGATGGGAAAACAAAAGACATTGGCGTAGTGCAGCCTTCAAATGGCGATCCGGGTGGTTATGCCGATGCCGCCGCACAGGACGCCTTTTGTTCAAATACCGACTGCTGGATAACCACACTTTATGATCAGTCGGGCAAGGGAAACAATCTTACACAGGCTCCGCGTGGTGCATTTAGCGGCCCTGCTATGGGTGGATTTAATAATATCCCTATTGCTGATATGGCACCTGTAACGGTTATGGGTCATAAAGTATATGGTGTATTTATTGCACCGGGAATGGGCTTGCGCCTTAATGATGCCAAAGGTACCGCTGTTGATGACCAGGCCGAAGGGCAATACTGGGTTGTTAACGGTCATCATTACAATGGTGGTTGCTGCTACGATTATGGCAATGCCGAAACTGATAGCCGCGACGATGGTGACGGCACCATGGAAACTACCTATTATGGCAGTGCAAATGTTTGGTACCATGGCCCGGGCAGAGGCCCATGGATAATGACCGACCAGGAAAATAACCTGGTTGGCTGTGCTAACGACTCGCCGAATGACAAGGCATGCCCGCTGCCAATTATTAACTGGCGATTTGTAACTGCCATGGCCGATGGCGAGCCGCATCACTGGCGTTCAATGGGCGGCGATGCCCAGCGTGGCGATTTACAGGTTATGTATGATGGAAAACGCGTAAACAATGACAGAAAAAGTTATGACCCTATGCGTAAGCAAGGCGCTATCCTTTTAGGTAATGGCGGCGATAACAGTAATGGCTCGCAAGGTACATTTTATGAGGGAGCGATGACCGCAGGCGGCACATTCCCATCAAAAGAAACCAATAGCAAAATACAGGCAAACGTAGTATCGGCAAAATATGATGTTGCACTTTTAAGCCTTGCCCCGGCAAACGCTACCGATATGCCGCCGGGATTGCAAACTTTTGCGCCAGGATCATCACAAAACACAACTTTAACATTTACAAATGTTACCGGTGCGCCAGTAAAAAATGTTTCTCTTAGCATTTCTGCTCCAAAGGGATGGGCAACCGGCAGCCCGAAAAAATTTACAGAAGAAATTGCCCCCGGCGCAAGCGTAAGCGCTACATTTAAGGTTACTGCCGGACCTGCAAGTTTTAACGGCGATTTAATTGGCAACGCCACCTGGAGCACTACTGCCAACCAGGCTAAATCAGAAAAAACATACGAAAAAGTACGTAACGTTAGTCCTGTAAAAATAAATGAGTTCCGCATCAGCGATGGCTCACCCGAAAATTCAACCAACTCGTTTGTTGAACTTTTCAATGCGGGTAAAAGCGCTGTAGACATTTCAAACTGGAACTTTAACTACCACGCTATTCAAATGCCTATAACCTCATCAGTAAACATTCCTGCCGGAACAAAACTGGCTCCGCATGGCTTTTATCTGTTAGGATTATCAAACTCAGGCCTGGCTGTGCCTGCAAAAAAAGGCGAAACCAAGCTATTTGTAAGAAGCACCGCAGGCATGTCGGCAGGCGATGTTGTTAAAATAGGCAGCGGTGCATCAGCCGAAACACGCAAAATTGTAAGCATTGCAACCCCAGCAGAAGTTGAAGCTGCCGGAGGTCCCGGGGCCACCAACCGCTTAGCTGCAAACGCCGGGTCAACAGTAATATGGCAGCCACTTCCTGAAGGTCCGATTATTACCATGCCGGCCGGTTCAACAAATATTCCGGTTGTAAACGTTAATGGCTTTAATGTTGGCGATAAAATGGCCATTGGGTACGGCGCTACCTACCCTGCCGTTTCACGCTCAGTTGAAAAATATGAAATAGTTACTATAACCAACGTTGGCAAACCGGGCACACAGGCATGGCTTGCAACTGATGCCAAAGCAGGTAGTACCAATATCAAAGTTTCTTCGGTTGCTAATATTTCAGTAGGCGATAAAATCAGGCTGGATATAGACAGTAAGGGACACGGTATTGAAACTGTTACGGTAACTAAAGTAGGCACACAATCATCACGCAGTCCTGGTCGCGGCCCATTTGCATCAAATGAGGATGTAGGTACAGGGCTTGAACTTTCGGCACCGCTTAAATATAATCACTCGGCCAATATTCCTTTTGGTGTTAACGGTACCGGTATAAGCTTTAGCCCGGCAACAACAGTAGCACATTCAAGTAACGAACCTGTATTGGCGCTTACATCGGCCATTACTTTAGATAAACCTTTAACCAACAACCAGGCTATTAATGCAGTAGTTAGCGATGCCAAAGTTAAAACCGCAGGCTATCAGGGTACAAAAGCACCTAACCAATGGTTTGGCGGGCCTGCCCTTGTATCAGGTGCAGGTACCATGAGCTTGCGCGACGCCAAAGGAAATGTTGTTGACGGCCTTAACTATGGCGGCGTAGTTGACCCATGGTTAGCTGAAGGCTACCAGGCAGGCGGCGGCACCAGCGGTAATTTCATCCCATCGCCTGCAGCAGGTGGCGGAGGTTTCAGGTTTGGCAATGCACCAACTGCTGCACAACCAAACAGAAGCGCGGGCCGCTACCCCGATGGCTTTGACAGTGATAATAACCGCGGCGATTTTATGGTGCAAAGCAGCGTTGGCTTACTAATTGCATCAACACCAAACACAAACAATGTTAAAGTTGCCAGCGTAGCAGGCTTTAGTGCGGGTCAGCAAGTTGTAATTGGCTCGGGCGCTAACAGCGAAAATGCAGTTATTGCATTAGTAGGCACGCCCGGTGGCACCACAATATCAACTCCTGTTGCTGCAGGCGCTACTGTTATACCCGTAGCCAGTGCAATAGGTTTTGGAGCCGGCCAAACAATTACTATAGGCAGCGGCGCTGATGCAGAGACTGCCACTATTGCTTCGGTTACCGTTGCACGCCGTGGCGGTGGTAACCGTAATAATCCGCAGCCTGAATCAATAACAGTTAATGCTCCGCTTAAAAAAGCACATGCAAACACTGTTGATGTAGCAGGCAGCGGTATTACATTTACCAGGCCATTAACCAAAGTACATGCAACCGGTACACAGATAGCCAACTACCTGCCTACCCCGGGTGCACCAAATAAATACACCAAGCGTTAATTTTAAGCTATAATATTTTCAAACTCCGCGGCAATACAAATACCGCGGAGTTTTTTACTTTTGTGATGGGAGGACATACTTATCAACACTGCAAAACAAACAACCACGCAATGGCCGGGATGGCGCATAACACTGGTTATATTAAACATAGCTGCATTAATAATAAGCATCATATTAAGCTGGCATTACATTAATGGCGGCACTATTCTTGGGTGCAATGGGTCAAGCTCTTGCTCGCAGGTATTGAGCAGCCGGTGGTCGGCTATTGGGGGGAAATTACCCATTAGCGGTTTAGCAATGGGTGCCTACCTTGCCCTGTTAATTGCGCTTTTTTACAGCGGCGAAAATACCGAGATACAAATAAGGCGACTTGCATGGACCGTTATGCTGATATTGGCCGGTGCTATTTTAGGCATAGCTGTATGGTTTATCATTATACAAAAATGGATGATAGGCGAGTTTTGCCCCTATTGCATGACCGAACATACCATTGGCGCTTTAATGGCGATTATTATCATAAGGCAAGCAATTAAAAATCGCCAAAGGCAAAAAAGCACAAGTAAATCAGCCGATCAGCCGCTAAAAATTGGAGTATTGATTATAGGCGGCCTACTATTAGCCGGTACGATTGCCGCAATGCAGATGGCTTTTTTACCAAAAGCAATTTATCAGGATGGCACCTCACAACAAGCCGATTTGCCGGAAGTATCATTTTCAGAAGGCCCGATAGTTGGATCAAAAAACGCTCCTTATATTATCAAAGTTCTTTTTGATTATAATTGCCCGCATTGCCGCAAATTACACGGCATGTTTGAAGATATTATTAATCATTACAAAGGCAAAATTGCCTTTATATTATGCCCTGCACCGCTTAGTACCCAATGTAATCAGTATATACCATTTGACGTAGATGACTATAAAAGTTCATGTAACCTGGCAAAAATTGGCATGGCGGTTTGGCATACTGATCCTAAAGCATTTGCCGAATATGACAAATGGATATTTGCTGCAGATGATGATGGCGAGTGGCAACCCAAAACCCAGGATCAGGCTGAAGAAAAGGCGATACAATTAATTGGAACAGATAAGTTTAATGCTGCTATATCGTCGCCATGGGTTGATCAGTATATACAAACCAGCGTAAAGCTTTTTGGCCAAACCATACAAACAGGTAGTGGCGGTGTGCCTAAACTAATGTTTGGCCAGCATTGGATAACGCCCGAATTAACAACAGCCGATGAATTGATAAGTATTATGCAGCAGGGGCTTGAACTTCCGGCTCAATAGTTAATCTTATTTCAACCACAAATTAAAGCGTCTGTCCGGACGCTTTTTTGTTGAGAAAATTATCCATTTTAAGGATAATTTTTGCGATACGCAGGAAAGCATTACTTTTATTTTATAAACCAATTGTAAATATGTTTCCTGCTTTTAAAGAAGAGATCATTATCGGTGATCTTAAACTTAATTTCCTGTTGGATGGCGATGATACCGACGGCACACTGGTAATGTTTGAAATGCTGGTGCCTCCCAACGCCAAAGTACCTGCGCCACATTATCACGTACATGTAGACGAAACACTTTATATCATAGAGGGTACACTTACACAGATATACGGCACCGAAATACTTAAACTTAAAGCCGGTGATAAATTATTTATAAAACGCGGCACTGTACATGGTTTTACCAACAACGGCACCGAAACCGTGCGGGCATTATGCACACTTTCGCCTGCAAGTATCGGGCCTGCTTATTTTAAAGAGATAGCCCTTGCGTTAAGCGCAGGCGGCCCACCTGATATGCAGCAAATATTAGCTATTATGAAACGCCATGGGCTTGAACCTGTAAAACCGCAATGATCATCCAAAATCAAATTATACTAAATACCATGAAGAGAACTCTGCTCCTGTTAATATGCTTAACAGCATTTACAATTATTGTTAAAGCAGCTAAAGTTGACACCGTTGTAACTCACAGTGATGTGATGAAGAAAAACATTAAGGCTGTAATTATCACTCCTGATAATTATAATAACGGCACCCAATACCCAGTGGTATATTTACTGCACGGCGCAGGCGGCGATTATGCCAACTGGATAAAAAACGCGCCCAATGTAGCAACCGATGCTGATTTGTATAATGTAATTATTGTTTGTCCTGATGGCGGTGTTACCAGTTGGTATTGGGACAGCCCGGTTGACCCAACCTACCAATATGAAACCTATGTAACCAAGGAACTTATCCCGTATGTAGACAAAAACTACAAGACCATAAAAAACCGCAATGGAAGGGCCATAACCGGTTTAAGTATGGGTGGCCACGGCGGCTTATATTTAGGTATAAGGCACCAGGATTTATTTGGTGCTGCGGGCAGCATGAGCGGTGGGGTTGATATACGCCCCTTCCCCAATAACTGGGATATGGCAAAGCGCTTGGGCAGCTATGCGCAGCATCCGGACAACTGGGATAAATATACCGTAGTTAACCAGTTGCATCTGCTGACACCAAATTCGCTGGCAATTATATTTGATTGCGGCACCGACGACTTCTTTTACAAAGTAAACACCGAACTGCATGATAAACTGCTTGAACGCAACATTCCGCATGACTTTATTGTAAGACCGGGGGCGCATAATTTTCAGTATTGGTCAAACTCGGTAAATTACCAGCTATTGTATTTCAGCACGTTCTTTAAAAAAAATAATAAATAATATGCCTGTTTATTATATCAATTCGTACGATATTACCGATCCTGAAACTTTTAGCCAGTACCCGCCTATAGTAAGGCGACTTCTCCAAAAATATGGAGCCGAAGTATTAGCCTCGGATGTTAACGGATTAAGCTTAGAAGGTAATGCCAGGCAATTAAATGCAATAATTAAGTTCCCAAATAAGGAAGCGGCATTAAATTGCTATAACGACCCTGAATATCAACCAGCAAAGGCTATCCGACAAAAATCAACATCCAATTGTACTATGGTGTTGGTTGACGAGTTTTACAAACCGGCTTCATCATAACAACACAAAACATCAACTATAATGAAAAACATAAAACTTTTAGTAACATTTTTGCTGCTTATTACTATAAAAGGAACGTTTGCGCAAAGCCAATCGGTAACAGTAAGCAGCCCTGATAAACGATTAAAACTAACTGTTTTTACTGCAGATAAAAAGCTGGCTTATACGGTTAAATCAGGCGCGACAGCTATAATTAAAACCTCCCCTTTAGGTTTGGTTGCTGATAGTACAGATCTGGGTGACAACGCACGTATAACAGGCGCCGCAAAGCTAAGCCAGATAAACGAAACCTATACCATTTTAGGTAACCATAACATAGCCCATAATCATGCAACTGAAGCGGAAATACCTGTATCAGGAGGAGATAAAAAATACAGTGTGATAGTTAGGGTTTATAATGATGGGGTAGCTATACGCTATACCCTGCCCGCAGGCATTAAACATATTGATGCCGAACATACCGGTTGGACACTGCACGACAATATTGCTAAAATTGCATGGGCCGATTATTCGCAAAGTTACGAGGGGATAAATTATGTTACCCCTTTTGATAAAGTTCCCGAAGGAAAAACCATAATGGGGCCAATAACCTTTCAAACCAATGGTTATTATGTATCCTTATCAGAAGCTGATTGCGAAAACTTTTCGGATATGGCATTTATGCGTAACGGGAATGTTTTAAGCGCATACTTCCCGTTTGCTAAAAAAGGTTGGGAAATAAAACCTGCTACCGCTGTTTTAAATGGCACATACAAAGGCAAACCGGTATCGCCGTGGCGCACTACACAGGTGGCGCGTTCGCTAAACGAATTGGTAAACTCTGACCTGATAACCAATTTATGTCCGCCGCCTGCAAAAGGATCTGATTTTTCGTGGGTTAAACCCGGTCGCGCCTTGTGGCAGTGGTGGAGCGTTGGCTCGCCAAAATATGAAGATCAGAAAAACTGGTATGATGCAGCAGCAAAACTAAAATGGGAATATTATCTGGTTGACGATGGCTGGCGCTACTGGAAACAACCCGGCAAGGACCAATGGGCACTGTTAAAAGAAGTTATTGACTACGGCAAAACCGTGGGCGTAAAATCAATTGTTTGGGTTGATTCAAAAGAGTTCCGTAAAGCAGCCGACCGCAAGGTCTATCTTGAAAAAGTTAAAGCCGTAGGTGCAGATGGTATTAAGATAGATTTTATACCCGATGCCACTAACGAAATTATGCAATGGTATGCCGAAACACAGCAGGAATGCGCCGATCTGCATTTGCTGCTTAACTTTCATGGCAGCGTAAAACCCACCGGTTTGCGCCGCACCTACCCTAACGATATTACCCGCGAAGCTATCAGGGGCAATGAATACCAGATGACCCGCTATCGCCGTGTTATGCCGCCACAACATGATATTACTGTACCATTTACCCGATTGCTGGCTGGCCCTGCTGATTTTACCTCGGTAATATTAAACCCTAAGGAATTGGCGAGCACTAAATTTACCTGGCCGCATGAGTTTGCGCAAAGTATTGTGTATCTGTCGCCAATAACCCACTTTGCCGATCAATACCAGTTTTATCTGGATAATCCAATGTTCGACCTATTTCAGCAAGTGCCTACCGTGTGGGATGAAACCCGTGTGTTAAGTTGCACCAGCATGGGCGATGTGGTGGCGTATGCCCGCCGTAAAGGCACTACATGGTGGATAGGCGTAATGAACGGCGGAACCGAACAGGAAGTAAAAATACCGCTTGATTTTTTGACCAAGCCTACCAAAGCCACCTTAGTTTATGATGGCGAAACCAATACCAGTGTTGACCGGAAAGAACAAACCGTAAGTAAAAAAGATGTACTCACCATAAAACTTCAGCCCAGCGGTGGCTTTGTGGCAAAGATGTAATAAAAAGAAGAGCCTTAGGTCAGACCTAAGGCTCTTCTTTTTATTATTCATTATATCAATAATTTATCGGGCATCATCTGATTTTAATCGCGAGTCGCCCTGGTAATCGTAACGTTTAATAGTAGGTTTTAACCCGCCTATACGATACGATACTGCTATGTAAACCATTCGGTTTTGCGGCCGGTTTGAAGAATAAATATCCAAACCATTTACATATTTATGAGAAGAGAATTTTTCCCAGTAAAAAGGATCATCAATTTCAAACGTGGTGCTTAACCTGTCCTTCAAATAACTTTTATTAATAAGCAGTCTTGAGTAACCGATAGGATCGTTATAACCAAATAAATTATACTGGCGCCCTGAATAACCCATAGACATTATAGCATTATATCCTTTATATGATTTAAAATTGAGTGAACCACTTAAAGAATAATTGTTAGTCCCATTTAAGCCAGCATACTGAGTTTGATTGTTGTAAACTAACACAGACTTGTCTACAGCAAATCTGCTGAACGACGGAGTTAAGTTAAGGGTTGCAAAACCTAACGGCTGCGTAAACATTAACTGTACATTGTATGACTGTGCCTGATTACCATTTAAACCGATGTTAACCACCGAGTTATTAACTATAAATGGTGCAGATAAATCAGGCGAATTGATATATGATTTTGATGCCATTAAAGTAATAGAACTTTTATTTTTAAACTGCTTTTGCAGGTTTATACCAATGCTATTGGTAATACTTGTCAATAAATTACTATTCCCCACACTGTAATTTATACTATTGGCATTAAAATTATCAGGGTAAGGCAAATACTGGTAATAGCTTGGCCGGGATATACGACTGCTATAGGATATATTGGCGCTAAGGCCCCAGACTTTAGGAAACGAAGCAACTATATTTGGGAACCAGTTTAAATAGTTGGCATCGCGGTGAAAAATTGTAGTGGTAATATTGTTTAAATGCAGATTGGTATTTTCGGCACGTAACCCCAATTGCAATCCAAAACTTTTTGAGGTATATGCGCCCTGTATATATCCTGCAAATATACCTTCGTTATAAGTTGTTAAAGTTTGATTGTTTGATGTGTTAAAGACATTTTGAAAAGTGTTTGACAAATCATTATAGGAATATTTAAACCCGCCTTCCAAATTGTACTGCTTGTTAAAAGCCCATGTTTGTTTTGAATTGATGTAGTAGTTTTTGTTGATAGATGTGCTGTTGTTTACACTTGTGCCCGATGACAGAACATTGGTGACTACGTTATCATAGCGAAGATATATGTTGGAAAAATCCACCTGAAACGTGCCTTTCTTCATATCCAATTTAAAGTAGGCACTTTCATTATATCTTCTTGATTTATTATTAACAGTTGACGGAATAACCGTTGTTACTCCGGCATTTTCAATTTCATACAAATAAGGTGTGTTTTTCCATACAGATGATGTTAACAAACTAAAACCAATTTGTGCCTTTGGGCTTATTTGTGCATCCAGGCCAATACGGGCATTAAAATTATCCTGCGGGTTTGGCGAATAATTGATGGTTTGTGCTGAATTAAGTGAGGGTTGACTTGCAGATGTGGTTGACGAAAAGCTATTGTCATAAAAATTACTGTGGTTAACCGTAACATTATTTGATAGCCTTAGCTTCGGCGTGGCATATATAAATGCATTACTAAAATAATACATATCATGGGTGGTATAACCCGAAGCAGGAATATCCTGCACGCCTGCATTTGAAAACTTTTTTATGCTTAAATTAATTACAGCTTTGGTTGAGGCATCAAAACCTGCCCCCGGTTCAGTCAGTATATCAATTTTGGTTAGGTCCTTTATATTGTATTGCTGCAAATAGGCAATAAGATCAAGGCCTGATAATGCTACTTTTCTGCCATCAACATATACATCCAAGGGTCTGTTCAAGAAGGATATAGTACCGGTTTGAGACATTGTTAATCCCGGAATAAAGTTTAAATAAGTACTAATAAACGTTGCCGCAGAAAAATTTTTCACATCCGGCTCAATAGATAGCCCGCCGGGGATAAGCCGTAATTGAGAATTTGCCGTAACTTTTACTTCATTAAGATTGTTTACAGCAGGGCTAAGTATTATTTTGAGTAAGGTATCTTTTTGTGCATCAATAGTTAATATTTTAGCTTTATAGCCCAGGCAAAATACATTCAAAACAACCGGACTTTCTGATGAATAAGAAAAGCTGAATTTTCCGTCCTTTTCAATAATCAGGTCTGTTAACTTTTCTGTACCTATAGCTTTTTTTAAGGCTACATGTATAACACCATTACCGATAGCGGTATTGGTAGCCGAGTCGATAATCAAACCGCTTACCGTAACGGGATTTTTAAAATAGGTATTTAAAAATGGCGACAACATAGCGGTAACCGGCTGTATTTGTCGTTTTTTAACTCCTATTGTTTTACCTGCTATGGTATAAATTAGCGGCTGATCCTTAAAACATATATCAAGCACATCCTTTATTGGTGTATTTTTTACGTCAAAGCTTATTTTAGGCATGCCGCTTAAAACATTATCCTCATAAAAAAATATATACCCGGTTTGTTTGTTAATATCATCAAATACTTTTTCTAACGAAGCCTCTTTTTCTTTTACAGTTATTTTTTGAGCATAGCTTATAGCCGCCGATGCCTGTAAAAAAGTTATACAAATAATAAATATGGCTGCTTTCACTATTAATAATGTTTTCAATAAAATCCCCGGGCCTTTTTGCATAGGGAAGCGGTACGAATAAAAATTCATATTTTTGTTTTGTTTGGGTTTGCAATAAATGATTTAGAAGTCTTTTTTAATTATCCAGGGCCAATAGGCCACGGATGGGTTAACCCAGGCATTTGCCGGAAATGTTCGCAACACTTCCGGCTTTTTTATGGATAACCCTTAGGCGAATTTTGGCTATTTCATGATTTTTAAGGTTTAGGGTTATTATTAAAAGGTTACAGTAATTTTTTTGTCTTTTACAGCACAATGGATATCATTAAATTCCAATATTTTTAAAAGCTCTGATAAATCCGCTTTGCGCGAAATACCACCTGTAAATGAGCGTTGGGGTATGCTTCCTTTATACTCAACATCCACATCGTACCAGCGGGATATCTGCCGCATTATCTCCTGAATGTTTTTGTTTTTAAAAGATATTTGCCCGTTTTTCCAATCAACCATATCCTCAGCATTTACATTGGTTACTGCCACAACATTGCTTTGTGCAGTTATTGTAGCACGCTGGCCGGGCTTTAACAGGGTTGATTTATTGGCGACAGTAATTTTTACAGCACCTTCTAATAAAGTTGTACTTACAGCAGGCTCATCGCTATAAGCGTTAACATTAAAATGGGTGCCTATATCTTCTATAACCTGGTTGCCGGCAATAACTTTAAAAGGATGTGCAGCGTTATGAACTACTTCAAAATATACTTGCCCGGTAACTTCAACTTTCCTGTCAACGCCCGTAATACTTACCGGGTATTTTA
>JAICMD010000331.1 GCA_025929405.1 Mucilaginibacter sp.
GTAAGGAAGACCAAAGAAGAAAAAGAAGCATGATACAACCTTTAGCATATATACACCCCCAGGCTAAAATAGCCGACAATGTTGTAATTGAGCCGTTTGTAACTATCCATAAGGATGTAGAAATTGGCGAAGGTAGCTGGATCGGTTCAAACGCAATAATAATGGATGGTGCCCGCATTGGTAAAAACTGCCGTATTTTTCCCGGCGCAGTAGTATCTGCACCGCCACAGGACCTGAAATACAAAGGCGAACCAAGCACTGTAACCATTGGCGATAATACAGTTATCCGCGAATGCGTAACCCTAAACCGTGGTACCGCTTTAGATAAAAACACCACTACCATAGGCAGCAATTGCCTGTTGATGGCCTATGTACACGTTGCGCACGATTGCGTTATTGGCGACAATGTAATTATAGCCAATTCGGTACAATTAGCCGGGCACATCAATGTGTACGATTTTGCCTTTATTGGGGGAGGATCATTGGTACACCAGTTTGTTGAAATTGGCGCACATAGCATGATATCAGGCGGATCGTTAGTACGTAAAGATGTACCTCCATATACCAAAGCAGGGCGCGAGCCATTATCATACATTGGTATCAATTCAGTTGGCTTGCGTCGCAGGGGTTTCTCGGCAACTACTATTAACGAGATACAGGAGATATACCGCATTATATTCCTTAAAAAATATAATATGACTAAAGCTTTGGATATTATAGAAGCCGAATTTAACCCTACCGTTGAGCGCGACGAGATCATCAACTTTGTACAAAACTCACAGCGCGGTATTATGAAAGGGTTCGGGAATAGCTAATAGTTCATGGATGATAGTTCATGGTTAATAGCAATAATAACCATGGGCAAATAACTATGAACCATTAACCATGAACTATGAACCAAGTAAAGATCACCCTCCAAAATATAGGCCGCCGATTTAACCGTGACTGGATTTTTAAAGGGGTTGATTACACTTTCATCCAGGGCGAAAGCTATGCCATATTAGGGCCAAATGGCTCGGGTAAATCCACCTTACTGCAGGTTTTAAATGGCAGCCTTGCGCCTTCTACCGGTACTATTCAATTTTTGCGGAACAATAGCCCTATTGACGTCGAGCAGGTTTTTAATTCACTAAGCTTAGCAGCCCCTTACCTGGAATTGATTGAGGAGTTTACCCTGACTGAAATAATTGATTTTCATTTTAAATTTAAAAATTATCTGCCGGGATTAGACAATACTGCGGTAATTGATCTATTGGGAATGCAAAGCAGTAAAAACAAAATGATCCACTATTTTTCATCAGGCATGAAACAGCGGTTAAAACTGGCGCTGGCTTTTTGTTCGGACACCCAAATGCTGATGCTTGATGAGCCTACATCCAACTTGGATGCGCAAGGTGTAGATTGGTATTTAAGCCTGGCGCAGCAATATGCCGAAAACCGCTTAACTATTATTTGCTCAAACCAATTGCACGAGTATGATTTTTGCAATCATCAGTTAAATATTGCTGATTATAAAAAATGATATTTATTTACAGCGTAACGGTAACTTCTATCGGCATACTGCTGATTTTATATATACTTATAAACCTGCGCAGCATACAACAGTTAAAGGACCAACCAATTGTTGCTTACGAACCTGACCTGGCTATAATTGTAGCTATACGAAACGAAGAAGAAGATGTAGAGAAGGCACTGCAAAGCCTTTGCAATATCAATTACAAAAACTACAGACTTATTGTTATAAATGACAGATCAACCGACCGGACAGGCGAGATATTAAGTCGTTTTAATCATCCACATTTAAAAGTTATTACGCTTACTGAATTGCCCGATGGCTGGCTTGGTAAAAACAATGCCTTGTACCAGGGTTATAAAAACAGCTCCGAAGAATGGATGTTATTTACCGATGCCGATATTGAATATCACCCGGATGCGATAAGCAGGGCCATGGGATATGTCCATAAGAATAACCTCGACCATTTAAGTATCATGCCTGATGTGCGGTCACGATCCAAAATATTAAACAGTGTATTGGCCACATTTTATGCTATGCTGCTAATGTTTACCCGCCCCTGGGATGCACGTAAACCTAACCGAAGTGGCTCAATAGGGGTTGGGGCATTCAATTTGGTTAAGCGTACAGCTTATGAACAAGCCGGAACACACGTAAAAATAAAGCTTAGGCCTGATGATGACCTGATGCTCGGCAAGAATATTAAAGAAGCTGGCCTTAGGCAAGATGTTTTAAAGGGCCAGGATTTTATTTGTTTGGAATGGTATAAAAATCTCGGGCAGTTTATAAATGGGCTTATGAAAAACAGTTTTGCGGCAATTAATTATAACCCGGTCAGAACTGTTACTGATGCTATAGCAACCATACTTTTCATAGCCTTACCCGTTCCGTTGATGTTGATCTTCGGCGATACAGATATCAGGTTAATGGCTTGCGCATTACAGGCAATGGAAGTTATCTATATGATAAATGTTCGCCCTAACAAATGGTGGTACGCATTAATGGTACCTTTTGCAGGTTGTTTAATGGCCTATATTATTGTACGGTCGGCTTATATAACCCTTAAACAAGGCGGCATTTACTGGCGCGATACATTTTATCCGCTATCAGTGCTAAAAGATAATCAGTAAGTAACAAACCCATAC
>JAICMD010000074.1 GCA_025929405.1 Mucilaginibacter sp.
ACGGACCTACCCAACTCTAATACGTGTACTGATATTTTCAGCCACAGCAATATGGGGCCTACGGCTTCCGATCCGCCCAGCTCCTGCAATAATTTATAAGCTATGTTGCCCGATTCGAGCGTTGGGAATATCAGCGTATTTGCAGGCTGCCCCTTTAGTGTCGAAAACGGAAAATTATCAGCCAGTAAATTGGCATTTAGCGCAATGTTTGCCTGCAAATCGCCGTCAACTATCATATCGGGATATTTTGCATGTAACTGCCGTACGGCTTCGCGGGTTTTTTCGGGTATAGGGCCGTCATTTGAGCCAAAGTTTGAATATGACAGCATAGCTATGCGCGGATTAATATTGAATTTTTTAACCGCCTTTTCAATAGCTACTGTTATATCAATCAGGTCATTAACACAAGGATTAACATTTATGGTTGTATCACCCAAAAATACCGGCCCCTTAGGGGTTATCATCAGGTACATGCCGGCTACCCGGTTTACGCCTGTTTCGGTACCAATAATTTGCAATGCCGGCTTAACTGTTGTTGCATAATTTTTGGTTAAGCCTGAAATAAGCGCATCGGCTTCGCCAAACTCAACCATGCAGGCACCATAATAGTTAGTATCATTCATCAATTTACGGGCCTCATACAAAGTAATGCCCCTGCGCTGACGCTTTTGATATAAAAAATTAGCGTACTTTTCGGTATCAGGCGTACCCAAATGCGGATCAATGATCTTTATATCATCCAGATCAAGCGAGTGTTTGGCAATAATATCCTTTATCCGCTCAACATCGCCCAATAAAATAGGTGTCGCAATACACTCATCCTTTACAATTTGTGCAGCGCGTAAAATCTTATAGTTATCAGCATCGGCAAAAACCACCCGTTTAGGGTTTTGCTTGGCTTTGTTGGTTACATTACGTAATATCTTATCATTTGGACCAATACGCAGCCTTAACTCTTCGGCATAGGCATCCCAATCTGCAATATCCTTACGTGCTACTCCTGATGCAATGGCAGCTTTTGCAACGGCTACTGATACCTCAGTTATTAGCCGCTGATCCATTGGTTTCGGAATAATATAATCCTTACCAAATTTTAAATTCTTGGTATTATAAGCCAGATTTACTGATTCGGGTACGGGCTTTTTAGCTATCCCGGCAATGGCATGTACCGCGGCAATTTTCATTTCCTCATTAATGGCAGTGGCACGTACATCCAAAGCCCCCCTGAATATATAAGGGAACCCCAATACGTTATTTACCTGGTTAGGATAATCTGAGCGTCCCGAAGCCATGATGATATCCTTACGTGCAGCAACGGCTAAATCATAAGCAATTTCAGGATCAGGATTGGCCATAGCAAACACAATAGGATTTTTGGCCATTACCTTCAGCATCTCGGGCGTTACTACATTACCTGCCGAAAGGCCCACAAATACGTCGGCATTTTTCATGGCACTGGTAAGGTTGGTAATATCCTTGCGTGTAGTGGCAAATGGCTGCCTTATTTCGTCAAGATCGGTGCGTTTATCAGATAGTAACCCGTTAATGTCAAACATCACCAGGTTTTCCTTTTTTACCCCTAACGAAAGGTACATTTTTGAGCATGATATGGCAGCGGCACCTGCGCCGTTAACTACCATTTTTATTTTTTCCAGCTTTTTGCCCTGTAACTGGCAGGCATTAAGCAATGCCGCGCCTGATATGATGGCCGTTCCGTGCTGGTCATCGTGCATTACAGGTATCTTCATTTCGGCCTTTAACCTGCGTTCAATTTCAAAACAGGTTGGTGCAGATATATCTTCCAGGTTTATACCGCCAAAAGTTGGTTCAAGGGCCTTAACAATATTTACAAACTCATCAACCGTTTTGGCATTAACCTCAAGGTCAAACACATCAATATCGGCATATATTTTAAACAACAGGCCCTTACCTTCCATTACAGGTTTGCTGGCTTCGGGGCCAATATTGCCCAGCCCAAGCACCGCGGTCCCGTTGCTAATTACACCCACTAAATTACCTTTGGCGGTATATTTATATACATCCTCTACATTTTCGGCAATGCGCAAACATGGCTCGGCCACACCGGGCGAGTAGGCCATGGTAAGATCTCTTTGCGAGTTAGTAGGTTTTGTAGGTACAACCTGAATTTTTCCCGGACGGCCTTTTGAATGATAGTTTAACGCGTCCTGTTTTCGGTTTGGCTTATTCATTGTTTAGTATCAAAGTTCAAAGTTAACTTTTTTTGACCGGGTATAGCACAACAAAAAAGCCCGGCTATGAAAAATCAAAGCCGGGCCCTCATCAATTTAGGTTAGCCCCTGCCCGTGTTTTGTTGGGTATCGGGGTATGATTTATATTGTATAACTTTTAAATCGCGTTTGGCTGCCGGTTGTTGTACCGATGTTTGATGCAAATCATTTAACCACAACTTTTTGCCCACTACGGCTTTGTTGCCGCGTATATTGTTCCAGTCTTTAAGATCCTGCAATTCAACCCCAAACCTGTCGGCTATTCCGGCCAGCGTTTCGCCGCGTTTTACTACATGCGATTCGGGCAATTTACGGGCAGGCGCCTCTTTATAAACCGATGATGACGTTGCCACCGGAGAAGATAATTCCGCAACGGTTGTATCTTCGTTCAATGCCGCGTATAAGGCATTGTAATTTTCTTTAGCGGGTACTGGTATAATTAATTTACGCGGAACTGCTGCGCTGCCATTTATTATTTGCCGGGTATAAGCCGGGTTTAATAATGATAATTGATGCAGATCAACATTTAATGCCTTTGAAACATTACTTAACGGCACAAAATGGTTAACCATTACGGTATCTGCACCGGCCTGGGCAAAATTCCAGGGCATGGCCTCAATATCATGTTCTTTAGCATAGTTCATTACATAAGCTACGCCAATGTAAGCAGGTACATAGTTACGTGTTTCGGCCGGCAGGTATTGGCGTATCGACCAGAAATCAAGCGCACCGGCTTTTTCAATGGCGCGCTCCACACTGCTTTTACCGCAATTGTATGATGCAATGGCCAGCAGCCAGTCGCCAAATTCCAGGTAGGCATCTTTTAAATATGCTGCTGCTGCATAACTGGCCCTTACCGGGTCGCGGCGCTCGTCAACATAGCTATCCATGTTTAAGCCATACATTTTGGCGGTGGCCGCCATAAACTGCCATGGCCCGGTTGCGCCAACCCTTGATACCGCAGTAGGGTCAAGCTTTGATTCAACTATTGATAAATATTTTATTTCTTCGGGGATGCCCGCCTCGCGGAAAGCTTTTTCGTAAATAGGGAAGTAATATTTAGCCAAACCCAGCACCTTGCTCATTTCGTCCTTATGGCGGCTGTAGGTATCAATATAGGTTTGTACATATTCGTTATAATCCAACGGAACTTCTTTGGTTATTGAATCTAAACGAAGCTTAAAAATTGAGTTGGCATAGTATCCGGCGGGTTTTGTTACCGCAGTAGTGTCGCCGGGACCGGGAGTGTTTTTATTTGCGCTGCCGGCAAAAACAGGCGTACCGGCGGTAATTATAGTAAACAATAAACTGCAAATAGTTACAGTAAAAATTTTCTTCATTCTTTTATTTAAAGGACTATTACGGATTAATAAAGACAGAAGTTTTACTAAAATATTAATTTTTTATAGCTGGAGGAAATATTTTGCAAAATTTAACAGTTCCTGTTCCTCAAAATGTTTGGTTAATAGCTGTAATCCTAACGGCAATCCTTCGGCGTTATTGCCTGCAGGCAATGATATTGCAGGTACACCTGCCAGCGAAGCCTGTACCGTAAAAATATCAGCCAGGTAACCTACAACAGGGTCCTTTTCAATCTTGCCGATAGCTGATGCAGGTTCGGGCGACGATGGCACCAGAATAAAATCGTATTCCTGTAATATCTGGTCTGTTTTTTCGCGTATAATGCGGCGCACCTTTTGGGCCTTGGCGTAGTAGGCGTCATAATAACCAGCGCTTAAAACAAATGTACCCAGCATAATGCGGCGCTTAACTTCCTTACCAAACCCTTCTGAGCGCGACCGTTTATAGGTAGACATTAAATCGGTGGCATTTTTGCTGCGATAACCATAATGTACGCCATCATATCTGGCCAGGTTTGATGATGCTTCGGCGGTAACCAATATATAATAGGCAGGTACCAGGTAATCCAAATGATCAAAAGCAATTGGGGTTACCTTATGCCCGTCGGCACGGAGTTTATCAATATAAGTAGTTAATGTTGCCTTTATTTCGGCATCAACACCCGGGCTTGATAGTGCGTCCTGCAAATAAGCTATTTTCTTTTTGCCTGCTGATGCCTGTAAGTTGGCGCTATAATTTTCAACCGGCTTTTGTGATAGGGTACTATCATAGTCATCGGCCCCGGCCATAACTTCAAGCAGCAAGGCTGCGTCTTCTACCGAGCGGGTAATAGGCCCCGCCTGGTCAAATGACGATGCGTAGGCTATCAGCCCATGCCGTGAAACGCGGCCATAAGTTGGCTTTAAACCTATCAGCCCGCAAAACGAAGCGGGCTGCCTTACCGAGCCGCCGGTATCAGTACCAATGGCGGCATAGCACATATTGGCCTGCACTGCTACTGCCGATCCGCCCGACGAGCCGCCCGAAACTTTGGCGTTATCGGCATGGTTTTTTACCGGGCCATAGTAGGATGATTCATTAGTGGCGCCCATGGCAAATTCATCGCAATTGCAGCGGCCTATAATAATGGCATCCTCGGCTAATAAACGTTCAACAACCGTTGAGGAATAAATAGCCGTAAAATTCTCTAAAATTTTTGACGAGGCGCTTAACTTGTGCCCCTTATACGAAATATTGTCCTTTATGGCAATAACCATACCGGCCAGCTTACCGGCCGTGCCTTGTTTTATGCTGCGGTCAACCTCGGCAGCGCGGGTTAAAGCTTCATCAGCAAATACCTCGTTAAAGGCATTTAAATGGGCATTTAATTCAATCTGACTCAGGTAACGTTTTACCAGTTCTTCAACGGTAATACTTCCGTTTTGCAACCCACTCTTTATTTCATTTAAAGAGGAATAAAATTTAGCCATGGGCCTAAAATAAAAACTTATCCATTGAAAATATAAAATAAATTCAACAGATAAGTATAAATGTTAACAGCTATAAATAGAAATACAATAAATCAGATCCTTAGCAAAGGATTAAAGTTTTGATCTATCGTCTGCGTTAGCAGGTTCGCTGGTTCCGTTTTGCGCGTCTTTAAATTCCTTTACGCCTTTGCCCAAACCTTTCATCAGTTCAGGAATTTTTTTACCGCCGAACAGTATTAAAACTACGGCCAGAATAAGAATGATTTCAGGTGCACCTAATCCCATGATTTTTTGCTTTTAATATTAGTTTACTATAATTTGTGTGGTTCGTCGTCTGTTTTAGCTGCTTCGGCAGTTGTATGTGCTTCTTCCGTATGCTCTTCGCTTTTAAACGCATACGGGTCAGCATGGGCGCTAACCTCTACCTTATCTGAAGCGCTTATGTGGCTTTGGCCATAAGGTATTGTGTTGGCTACGCCTGTATGCAGATGTACATCATCAAAATTACCGTCGCTATAGTGGTAGGTTGATGGTGTGTGTTCCTCCAGTTGCGCCGGTTCTGAAGCCTCTGTTTCTGTTGCTGTAACTTCAGTATTTACGACAGCATTTTCAGCAGCTTTTTTACTTTCAAAATTATCTATCTGATTATTTATCTCGCGCTTAACACCTTCTGATGCATCTTTAAAATCGCGAATGCCTTTACCAAGGCCTCGGGCCAGCTCGGGCAATTTGTCGCCGCCAAATAATAGCAGCGCTACAAATAAGATCAGCATCAATTCCGGGCCGCCAATATCTAAAAACAACAGGGCTGAACTAAACATAATTTTTTATTTAAGGATACAAATATAAACAATTAATACATTACAAAGTGTAACTATTTGTTTGCCAACCATACTTGCGGGTTAACCGAGGTTGTACCCTTATTAACCGTAAACTGTATTTCGGCATCGCCTGATATCGGGTCAATAGCGGCTGTTCCTATGCTTTGCTTGGTGTTTACCTTCTGTCCTCTTGACACGCTTACCGATTTAAGATTGGAGTAAGATGTAAAATATTCGCCATGTCTTATTATAACTGTAAAACTGCCCCCCATATCCTGCGCCAAAGATACTTCACCGTTAAACACAGCCCTTACTGTAGCTCCAACATTGGTTTTTATATCAATTCCGCTGTTGTCCATCTTAATACCTTCAGTGTAATAAGTGCCAAACCCATGTATTATCTCGCCGTTGGCAACCGGCCACGGCAAACTGCCTTTATTACCTAAAAAGTCGCTTGATAACTTGGCGGCTTCGGGTGTTGCCGTTAATATCTCGCTGGTAGTTTTTCGTGCAACGGGTTTAGGGGCAGGTTCCTTGCTGCCTGATCTTTCGCGCGCAGCCGCAGCCAGTCGCTCCTGTTCCTCTGCTTTGCGTTTAGCTTCTGCAATCTCGCGGTTTATGGCATCCTGTATCTTCCGGTTTAACCGTGCCCTTTGAGCTTGCAGTTCCCTTTGCTGTTGTTGCAGCGCACCCCCTTGCTTGGTAAGATCCTTAACCACTTTTAACTGGTTGCTTCTTTCCTGGCCCAAAGTGGCTTTTTCCTTTTCCTGGTCAACCAGTAAAGTATGTTTTTCCTCCTTGGTTTTATCCAGTTCGGTAATCTTAACGTTCAAATCGTGCTGGGTACCTTCAATGTAGTGGGCCTGCCGCTCGCGGTAGGTAGCAAACTGCTGCAGATATTTTAAACGCTTATAAGCCTGGTTAAAATCTTTCGACGCAAAAATAAACATCAGCTTATTGTATGCGCTTTTATTGCGGTAGGCAAACAGCACCATACCCGTATATTCTTTTTTAAGCTGGTATAACTGGCCCTGCAGGTTATGTACCGTATTGGTGTTTTGCGATATCTGGTTATCAAGGTTACGCACCTCGCTGTTAATATTATCTATCTTTTCCTCGAGCAGGGCTATTTGCTTTTTTAAGATATTTAATTGCGAAATGCTTACCTTTTTATTGTTCAGCACCTCCTGCATCTGGTGATTAAGCTGCTCAAGCTCATCATTAAGCCTGTCGCGCTGCTTTTTTAACTCGATGCTTGATTGGGCGTACAGGTTTGCAGCTACAAAAACACAGATAAAAAGTAATAAGATCTTTAAAAATTTCATTGGTTCAAAAGTATCAATTTTAATCAGCAGGCTTATATCTATCAGGAATATTGAAAGGATAATCCAGTTGCTGGTCAAAATCAACTTTGGTATAATGCAAATTAACCTGTATTTTTTTATTTTTTATAGCGGATTGAATATCAATTTGCGATGGCACAATTTTATTGCCTGCCTGTACAGGGGCAGCATCCGTTACCTGCAGGCTTTGCGCTTCGGCGGGGTTTGATAAGTTTAGCTGCTGCGGTTTTTTATCTGGCCCCAAAGTAAGCCTGTAAACCAAATCCTGCAATTTGCCCGATAGGGTTACATTGCCATTAGTTGGCTGCAAAATAACCCGCGGATCATTCAGTATTTCGGGCAGGGCATTACCTATCAGCAAAGCTTCCAACGTTTTATAGGTTATTTGTTTACTGGCGTAGGTATAAATGTAGCTAAACGGCTTTTTTAAATATACGCCCTGCAATTTGTTAATAACGTACAGGCTATCGGGGGTTATTAATGCCCTGGCTACTTCAATACCCAATACCGCTGTTACTGATATCCATATTTTTTTATCATGGTTAATGCGGATGTTAAGGGTAACATCATTACTGTTATCATCCAGGCTTAAAGTGGTGCTTGCTTTAGCAGCAAAGGTGTTAAAATTTACCTGCTGGGCCTTAATAGCATCAATAGGATTAACGGGCTTTGCTGTTGGGGCCACTGCGGGTGTTGGCGGGGGCGTTACAACTACTAATTTTTTACGTGCTTTACAACTTACCATCACTATAAGGCAGGTTACTATAAGCAGTTTATTCAACGTATTTCTTCTCATTTATTTTGCGATCAAGAGTGGGCGATTTGCTGCCGTACTCTTTAGCTTTTTTCCAGTTAGTAACGGCCGCGTCAATGTTACCTGTATAAAACATTATATCGCCATAATGTTCGGTTTGTACGGCACTTTTATCTTTATTATCGGCCATGGCTTTCTCTATCCAGGTTTTAGCCTCGGCATATTTTTTCTGTTTAAACAATATCCACGCATAAGTATCCTCAAACGAAGCGTTTTTAGGCTGTAACTCATTGGCATGTTTGGCATAAGATGCCGCTTTATCCAACTGCTCATTACGTATGCTTAAATAGTAGGCGTAATTATTTAACGTAAAAACATTATCGGGATTATTGCTCAATGATTTTTCGTAAGCCTCGTCCGAGCTTTTGATGTTATTTAATTCGTGGTAGCAATCGCCCAAAGCCGAATAAGATAATGACAGCATTTCCTTATCCTGAAACTCAAGCGAGGTTGCACTTTTTAAATAGCTCAAAGCTTTATTATACTGCTTTTTTTGTACCCAGGCCACGCCAACAAAATAATTCATTGATGCCTGGTTGGGGAAGTATGATAAGGCATCCTCGCCATCCTTAATCACATTATCAATTTCGTTGTTGCTTAGTTCAAGCCGCACCAATTGTTCGCGTACCTCATACTGCTGGTTATCAATACCAATTGATTTTTGGTAGGCATCACGCGCTTCTTTTAACTTACCGTTTTGGAAAAGCATATCGCCATATAACGCGTTTGCGCGTGCATCGGTGGGATGCGTATTAGCTATAATTTTGCTTAACTCAAGCGCGCTTGCTTTAGCATTAGGTTCCGGAAATTTAGGGAAGTAACCGGTTACAATACGCATTTTCTGGTTAATATCCAGGTCGGGTATGGCAAAGGCAAGCGCCAGTTCGTTAAAGCTGGCATCGTTATTTTTTTTATCCCGATAGATATCAGCCAGCGCTAAATGCACCATGCCGTTATTAGGGTCAACTTTTTTTGCCTTTTCCAATATTTTAAGGGCATTATCATTTTGCCCGTTGGAGTTATATATTTCGGCAAGCAGCAAATAATAACGTATCTGGTTTGGCTCGGCAGCTATGCGTTGTTCCAATCCCGCCGCTGCCTGGTCAACCTTACCTTGTTTTAAATAAACTCTTTGGCGGTTAACCGTTATCTCGTCTGACGGCCCGGTAATTTTTTCCAGTTGATCATAAATTTTTAATGCCTCATCATATTTTTTTTCGGCAAAGTATGCATTGGCAATATCAAGGTAATACTCAGGTTTATCTGGATTTATCTTTATCAGTTCGTTTAAAACATTTTCCAGTTTGACCAGGTCGTTATTTTTTTCGTAGATATCGGCCAATGATAGCCAGTACCACTCGTTTGATGGTTTTACGGCTACGGCCTTTTCAAGCAGTGTTTGTGCCTCGGGGAAATTTTTCTGGGTCTTTTTAATATTAGCCAGCTCATAAAGCGTGGCATCGTTTGATGGGTCTATCTGTAAAATACGGTTAAACAAATCAGTGGCTTCCTTGCTGTTATCGCGTGTTTTTTCAACCAGTGCCGAGTAAAACAGATTTTCTACCGTTTCGGTATCAACCACCGGTTTAGCAGCGGGCTGGGCAGTGCGGACCGGACGCTGTTGGGCAATTGCGTTTGTTAGAAGCAGGACGCAAGATGCAAGAAGCAAGACTTTTGATCTTACCCTTTGTTTCATCCCATTATATAATTTAATGTTTTTCAATTTATGATAAAAAATATCCTTGACTCTTGATTCTCAGCTCTAAAATTTAAAGATAGCTTTTAAGTTTTTCCATTCAAAATATATTGCTGCCAAGCAAAAAGCCAGCAACAGCCCATTGCCTATAAACAAGTTACGGTTAAACACATAGAATGATAAATAAACGAGCAAAAGCGATGAAATGATATAAGCGAGGTTCTTTTTTAAATTATAGGGAATAGGGTAGTTTTTTTGCCCCCAAATGTAGGACATGATCATCATGCTGGCATAAGCTATAAGTGAAATATACGCAGATGCCATGTAGCTATACTTTGGTATAAATATTACATTTAGTATAATAGTTATTATTGCCCCAATCCCAGATATATATAACCCGTATTTTGTTTGGTCAGACAATTTGTACCAAACCGATAAATTCATATAAATCCCCAAACTTACATAACCAAATAATAGGGGTGGTATACATTGCAAACCCGACCAATAAATTATACGCTGCCCGGGATCTTTTGCCCTGACGAAATATTTTAATATTTCAATATTGGCTACCAATGCCACAAATATCAGTGATACTATAATCACAAAATAATCCATGATACGGGCATAGGTTTGACCCGAATTTTTATTTTTTGCATGGCTAAAAAAGAAAGGCTCGGCTCCAAGCCTGAAAGCATTAATAAATATGCTGAGGAAGATAGCAATTTTAGCGCAGGCACCATATATACCTACCTGCAATTCGCTAATATTAGCAGGCAGTAACTTGCCCAATATTATTTTATCAAAATTTTCATTTACAATAAACGATAGGTTAGCAATTAAAACAGGCCAGCTATACATTAACATGCTTTTAAAAACCGGCAAATTAAATCGCGCACGCAATTGCAATACTTGTGGTAACAACAATAATAGTGTTATAGCGCTGGCAATTACATTTGATATAAATATATATTCAATTTTGTTGGGCACAATCAACTTTGAAATCGCTTGCCAACCAGCCCATTGATTTGATATCCACAACGGGAAACCAACCAAAAAAATAAGGTTAAAGCCTACAAATATGACAATGTTAAGAAATTTGATGAGACTAAACTTCCCGGGTTTACCATCTGCCCGCAATTTTGCATACGGAATTACGCACCAGGCATCCAGTACAAGAATAATGATAACATAACGCGTGAACTTTATAAAATCAACATAACTTGTTTTTCCAATTTGTATCAAGCCAGCAACAGCGTGCAGAAATGGCATGGTACATACAAAAAACACTAATGATACAAGTATAACAGCACCAAACGAGTTATTATAAGCCTCCTTTTTATTTATATCTTCCCTGTTCAAATACCTGAAAAAGGTGGTTTCCATCCCGAATGAAAGTACGGCATTAAATACTGAAGCATAGGAGAACATATAGGTAAATATGCCAAATCTTCCGGTGGGCAGTATTGAAACGTAAAGCGGCGTTAACAGAAAGGTAAGTGTACGTGATAAAATAGTACTTAACCCATATATGGCGGTTTGCCCTGCAAATTTTTTAGCGGTTGACAATGATTCGAATTTATAAATTAAAGTCATACTAAACTTGTTTCAGCATCTCACATACCGGGTTGGTATTCTGTGAGATGCCGAAATAAATTCGGCATGACGAAAGGAGAGCTATTTAAACAGTCCCCGTTTTAACACTTCAAAATTACGATAGTTTTTTAATTCGCCCTCATTAGTTTCAATTGAGGTAACCCGGGCATTTTCAGGGCCTTCGTGGCACCAGTCTAAAAACATATCAAGCGTGGCGCTATCTGCTTCGGCTTCAATAAACACATCGCCATTGGGTTCGTTTTTAACCGTGCCGCGCACCCCCAACTGATCGGCCACGGCCTTGGTTGATGCCCTGAAAAATACACCTTGCACCTTGCCTTTTATTGTGATATTTAAATGCTTCATTTTAAGTAAAAAGTCAAAATTAAAAAGACTTGATACAATAATAAAGAATAGATTTAAATCAACCGCTTAACTTTTGAATCAGCAGTAAGCTGTAAGCCGTCCATGTCGGTAATTAAATTAATACCGGGGGTTTTGCCGGGTTCAAGGGTACCTTTATCACTATCAATATCCAAAAAACGGGCACCGTTTATAGTGGCCCATTCCATTAATTTAGCGGTAGTTAATGCCGGGAAATTTTGTTGCAGCGTAAGCATTTCGCTAAGAATACATAGCTTATTGTTTGATGCAAGGCTATCAGTACCCAGGGTAATATTAAAGCCCTGGTCAATAAACAATTCAACTTTGGGTAATTGCTTTTCTATATATAAATTGGCATTTGGGCAAAAGCACCAATGTATTTTACGGTCAAAACGTTTTATAAAATATATATCTTTTAAGTTAGTGCATGTATTATGCACCATTAGTATGTTTTGCCTGCTGCTTAATAATGGGATTATGGATTGTAACGAGTTACGTGCCTGCGGTTTAAAGTGACTGATATCAATACCTAAATGGGCATACAAATCATTAAACCCACCCAGTTTATAACGGTAAAACTTGTTCTCGTCCTCGCACTCCTGGTTATGCATGCTTAGCAGGTTCTTATGCGTATCTGAATATTTTTTAATCAGCTTAAATAATTCTTTTGATACTGTATAAGGTGCGTGCGGGGTAACCGAGCAGGATTGTCCCTTAAAATCATTAAGCAAGGCAAGGGCTGCATTAAAAACTTCCTCAGCTTTAGTAGGGGTAAAGCTCAGCATTTCAACAAAAGTATGGTAGTATAGTTTACTTTGGGGTTTAAAAGCAGCGGTAATATTATTGTTTGATATATCGCCTACGGCAACAATACCATTATTATACATTTCATTATCAGCTTCTATAGCTGCGGCCTCAATGTCCTTGCTATCAGCAGCTCTGATACTTAAAATGTTTTTAATAAAATCAATAAGACCGGTGCCTATGGGTAACTTACCCTTCAGGTGCGAAAGCTCGGTATGGCAATGGGCGTTTATAAACCCGGGGCATAAAGCACCGTCAAGCTGTTCTACAGGCTGGTTTACAGCATTGGGGGGGGTGTGATCAGTAACTGATAATACCTTGCCGGTATCATCAACTATTACTACTCCGTTTTTAATTGGATCGGCACAAACAGGAAAAACGTAATCGGCTCTAAAAATTTTCATTCAATATAACTTTAACAGTTATTCACCCCACTTTCCTATTTATTGTGATTAAATAGGTACAATTAACCAATAATTATTGTTTTTAATTTTATGAATAATTATTTAAAAAAAGATAGATTTTTAATTTTCGTATTTTTGCAGTGTGAATTCGGCAAAACAAAAAATTGATATCCGCAGCCTTAGCC
>JAICMD010000192.1 GCA_025929405.1 Mucilaginibacter sp.
CTGAAATAATAATATTAAACTGATTTATATATGTCATCAGAAACTACTGCCGTACATCACGACGACCATGAACATGGCGAAGGCATGAACAAACGAAAAATATGGAATGTGTTTTTCGTGTTATTAGGTATTACCTGCGTTGAGTTCTTTATAGCGCTTTATATGGTGCCCGGTCACCACATGCCTATCAATATTGCAAACCCGGTATATATTGTTTTAACCCTGTTTAAAGCATTTTATATTGTGGCCTATTTTATGCACTTAAAATTCGAGAAGATGGGCCTTATTATGGCCATCATTGTACCTATACTTTTTATAATCGGTTTGATCCTGGTATTGACTAATGAAAGTCACCACTGGTTCGACCTGAGGTAATGAACAATTTTAGGGTACTGAAAAAAATAATAATCCTGGGGCTAATATTAGCTTTACCAGGATTTTTATATTATTTACTAACCGCTAAGGGCAAAAACAGGTATAAGCCACTGCCTGTTTACGGGCCAAAGCAGGTAGCTAAAACCGGTCATAAATTTCATGGTAAATTTATACCCGATACCATTTTTCATAAGCTTAATGATTTTAATTTAATTGATCAGAATGGCAATCTGCTATCATTAAAATCATTCGATAAAAAAATAATTGTCTTTAACTTTTTTTATATCCGCGGCGGCCAGCAAAGCAATAAAATAAATATTGCTGTTGACAGCCTTGCTGCATTATATAGCCGTAACAAAATGGTGTATTTTGTTTCGGTATCGGTTGATCCCGAACGGGATAAAGGCAGTGTATTAAAAGCGTATGCCGATCAAAATAAGCCGGTTTACCCCCATAGGTTATTTTTAACCGGAGATACCACCAACGTATATAATCTGGCTCGCAACGGTTTGCTGGTTGATGCCCTAAAAACCACCGACGGACAGTTTATTTACAGCAATAAACTTGTACTGGTTGATAGCGAAAAACGCATACGCGGTTATTACTCAAGCATAATGCCTGATGATATAAGCCGCATTACCGATGAAATAAAGGTGCTGATAACCGAAGAGTTGCGTAAAAATGATAAACCGCTTTATTAGAATCAAGAGGTAAGAATCAAGATTCAAGACGAGGCCGGTTTATGTTAATTAAGTAAATAATAAGGGAAAACTTAGCAGGTGTCTTGTCTCTTGCTTCTTGCATCTCAAAAAAAAAATGAATGATAAATTTATATTTCGTTTCGTAGCAGCGGTATCTGTATTTGTATTTACAGTTGTATTAATTTTAAACAGGCACCTTATACCTGCCCCTGCTATAGTGCCGTCTTTCGCGCACTTTTTACCAAAGTTAAATGCCATATTAAACGGTACCTGTAGTGTGCTCCTGTTATTATCGCTTTACATGATAAAAAACGGCAATATAACGGCACATAAGCGTATCAATATATTAACGTTTTGCCTGTCGTCATTATTCCTGGTATCATATATCCTGTTTCATTATTTGGCACCTGAGACACGCTACGGCGATTTGAACGGCGACGGTCAGTTATCTCCTGAAGAAATAGCCGCATCAGGTAATATCCGTTACTTTTACTATGTGCTTTTAACTTCGCACATAATACTTGCCGCAGGTGTTTTACCGTTAATTTTATTGAGCTTTTACCGGGGCCTGCAAATGCAGGTTGAAAAGCATAAAAAACTGGTACGATGGACATTTCCTATCTGGCTTTATGTAACCATTACCGGGGTAATTGTATATTTAATGATATCGCCTTATTATAGCTTTTAAGAGCTTTACCCGTTATCTGTTAGTACACCCTAACCGTTTGGAAGAATGAAAACTGAGGGCGAGGGCGTGAGATTCCCTCCCAGCAGGAGGGTGTAGGGGAGGGGTTTAATACAATGCATAAACCCCTCCCTGCCCAATCGCAGACAGCCGCACCCCTCCCCAGGGAGGGAATATGTAGGTCAATAAAATTATTCGAATACTTGCGCTATCATTACAGACAATAGCAATTTGTAAGCACATAAACTGCGCTTTGAAAAAAGCATTTTAACTAATTTTTAACTAATTTTGCATTATGAATAAGGCTTTAAAACTCGTACTGATTTTATTTGTGACTGGATTACTTGCGGGTAGTGTACAAGCTGTTAAAGCACAATGCGCCATGTGTACCGTAGCAGTCGAGTCAAACGCCAAAAGCGGAAGTACCACCACTAATGGATTAAACCACGGCATTATGTTTTTGCTGGCGGCGCCATACCTGGCAATTGGGATTGTAGGCTACGTATGGGTTAAAAAATATCGCCGCAAAAGTATCCCTATGCAAATGCGCAACGAAAAGCTGCATTTAAATTAATTTCTTTCGAATTATCACTTAACGTAATACCGTTAGTTAATAAGGTATGATAATTGGCAGATGTTTTATACATTAGCTAAGCATTTCATTGTCGATTTTATACACCTATGATAAAGCCGCAAACGCTCGATTTTTTAAAGGATCTGGTTGAAAATAATAACCGCGAATGGTTTATGAACAACAAGGACCGTTATGAAGCAGCTCGCGAAAATGTGGTTGGATTTACCGGCGAAGTGTTAAAGCTGCTGCATAAAATTGACCCTAATGTAAGCGCCGACCTCGATCCTAAAAAATGTGTGATGCGCATTTACCGTGATATAAGGTTCAGCAAAAATAAACTGCCTTATAAAAGCAACTTCGGTATAAGCATACCTACCAATGGTACTAAACTTGGCGGGGCCGAGTACTACTTACATATTCAGCCGGGCAAATCATTTATTGCCGGTGGTTATTGGATGCCCGAGGCCACGCATTTAAAAGCTATACGCCAGGAAATTGATTATAACGCTGCCGAACTTAAAGCAATAATTGACGAGCCTGAATTTGTAAAGCTATTTGGCGATTTCAGGACCCAGGATCAGTTAAAAACAATTCCGCGCGAATACAGTGCCGATAATGAAAATATTGATCTGCTAAAGCTGAAAAGTTTTGTTGCAATACATCAGGTAACAGATAAGCAACTTTTTAAGGCTGATTATCCAAAGTATGTAGCGGATATCTGCAGTAAAATATACCCAATGAATGTTTTTTTACGTAACGCTATTAATTAAACCGGTAAACCCCCTTGATATGAAATTAAAGTATTTTTTATTTGCAGGCTTATTAACTGTAACGCTCCACTCGTGTGTGGTTTTATCAAACAAAAAGTATAAGGCTATACTGGCCGCACAGGATTCGTTAACTACACGAACAGGTACTTTAGAAACCGAAGTATCCAGACTACAAGGCGATACTGCCCGTTTGCACCGCGAAATAGCCGGACTAAGAAAAGATATGGCCGAACTGCAAGGCAACTACAATACTTTGAACGACAATTATGCTAATCTGAATAAAAATTACAGTTCGTCTTCATCAAAGGTTAACCAACTATCGGCTGATTTGCAAAAACGCGAAGCAAGGTTAAAAGAGGTTGAGGATATTTTGCGCAAGCGCGATGAAGCCAGCAAAGCACTTAAAAATAAACTGCAACAGGCTTTACTGGGCTTTCAGCAAAGCGGCTTAACGGTTGATATGCGCGATGGTAAGGTATATGTATCGCTAACTGATAAATTACTTTTCCCATCAGGAAGTATTGTTATTGATGATAAAGGTAAAAGCGCCCTGAAGCAACTGGCTGCCGTGTTAAACAAAGAGTCTGATATTAATATAGCCGTTGAGGGCCATACCGATAATAAAAAGATCATCAATCTTGGCCAGATTAAAGATAACTGGGACCTGAGCGTATTGCGTGCTACCTCTGTAACCCGTTATTTAACCGAAGTGGAAAAAATTGATCCGCATCGTTTAACTGCTACCGGTAAAAGCGAGTTTCAACCCATTGACCCCGGCAACACCCCCGAGGCGCTGGCCAAAAACCGCCGGATAGAAATTGTACTAAGCCCTAAACTGGATGAATTGTATAATTTGATAAGTAAGTAAGAATAATATAATATAAAAACGTCATTGCGAACGAGGAATGAGTGTGGCAATCTCTGAACTTTGCATAGACGATGTGCAGAGATTGCTTCGTACCTCGCAATGACGTTTTGTAATAATTTTAAAACGGACTATCTAAATCCTTAAACTGCGGCAGTAATTCATCCTTAGGTGATAGGATAATATCCTTAACATCCATGCCCCAGTCAATGGCCAGGGTAGGGTCGTTCCAAATTATACCAACCTCCGCATCTTTGCTGTAGTAGTTGTTTACTTTATAAGCAAAGATGGTATCATCTTCTAAAGTTATAAAGCCATGCAAAAACCCTTCAGGTATTAAAAACTGACGCTGATTTTCGCCGCTTAATTCAATGGTTTCGTACTTGCCATAAGTAGGCGAATTTTTGCGGATATCAATAGCAACATCCAAAACCTTCCCCTGTATTACCCTTACCAGCTTAGCTTGGGCAAATGGCGCTTTTTGGGCATGTAAACCGCGTAAAGTTCCCTTTTGCGAAAATGATTGGTTATCCTGTACAAAATCAATATCAATACCTGCTTCGGCAAATTTAGCTTTGTTGTAACTTTCAAAAAAATATCCGCGCCCATCTGCAAATACTTTCGGTTCAATAATTAATAAGCCTTTAAGGCTGGTTTCAATAACGTTCATTAGTTAACGGTTTGCATTAATGTGCTAAATAGAACAAACTGATTCTCAAATTTTTGCTGATGCGCAGCCTGTAACGCCAGTTGATGGTTTAAGTTAAACTGGTTATAATTTTCGATATTTTTAGCGCGGTATTGTACACAGTAGGTAACACCCTCATTGGGCGAATCAAGTATTTTTAACATCTGGTACGAATCAAAATATCCGGTTGCCATTACAGCAGGTATATGTACGGTTTGTATCCAGTGCAGCCATTCTTTGTAAATGCCTTCATCTACAATTATGGTTTCGTTATAAATAATCATGCCGCAAAAGTACAAATTGCATGGCATCATTAATATAAAAATAAAGGATTATGAAATAGGTTAAATGCCGCTGTCAACCTTATCCCCCCTTAACTGCCTGAAACGTTTGCGGGCATCGTTTATCCAAAGGCTGCCGGGGTAATCGGTTATTATTTTCTGGTAGTAATTTTTGGCCTGTTCTTTATCGTTCAGATTATTATCGTAAATATCGCCCAGCATATACACGGCATCATCGGCCCAAAGATCGGTAGGTTGTTCAAGTATCTTTTTTAATAATGTTACGGCATCGGTATAGTTTTTCCGCTGCAGCATTATGCGCGCTTTTGACATTAAGATATCCGTACCCAAAGCATTACCGGGATATTTTGCATCAATGCTGTCCAGCACGGCAATAGCCTTATCAGGCTGTTCGGCAAATATTTGCAGGTCGGCCCGGGCATAAATTTTAAGGGCATTGCCTGCGCTGTCAATAGCCAGGTTATCAGTAATTAATAATGACAGGTTAAGCGCGTCATTAGCAATAAGTTGTGAGGTGGATGCTTTTAAAACATCTAACTGGCCCTTTGCCCAGGTAAAATCACCAATATAATAGGCCAGTTTGGCGTTTTTCAATTTGGCATCCTGCGCCAATGATGTATTTGCAAAGTCTTTTTCAACCTGGCTGTAAAGCAGGGTAGCTTCCCACGGTGTACCATTCAATAATTCAACATCGCCAAGGTCAACCTTAATACCGGCCAACATTTGCGGGCTTAAGCCGGGTATTTGTGTAGCTTCTTCCAATATTTTTTGTGCCTCGGCAGGTTTATGCAATTTAAATGCCTGCAGCGAAGCTAACTTTTGTATGGCATACACCGTATTTGGTGTGCGGCCAAACTCAGTTAAAAGGTCATAGTAATCTTTTTCAAGACCAAGCAAGTCGGCCTGCTCATATTTGCCTGATGTTATTTTAAGATTTTTAGTATCAATAAGCTGTATTTTTGCCGATACATAATAGGGCTGTTCCTTGCCTTTACTTATCAGGTACTCATACCCGCGTATAGCTGTATCATAAGCGCCATTTGTTACCAGGGTGCTGCACAAATCAAAAAGATTGCTGCCATCGTCATTTGGTGTTCTTCTGCTTAGTGCAAGGGCCTGGTTCAGGGCCTGGTCAAAATCTTTTTGCTGCATATATTGCCATATCAGCAGGTTTACAAATACAGTTTGCTGCGGGTTTTTCTGTATTTTTTGCAGCAGGGCCGTGCGCAGTATCTCGTAATCTGCCTCGCCCTCAAATAAGCTTGCTAAAGTATTTTCGGCCTGAAAAATGTATTCAGGATTAGCAGGTAAAAAGTTTAAAAACTCATTGGTAAGGTTTACCTTATCGCGTTTGGCACGGTACAGCGTAATTAACTCGTTGGCAAACAATGCATCGCTATGCAGGTTTTTGCGCCCTTGTAAAAAGGTTTTTATGGCGTAATTGGCATTGTTAGCCTGATAAAATTGTGTAGCCAGCATAGCTATCTCGCCCTGGTCAGCAGGCAGGCTTTTCAGCATTTCATCATATACGGCATTGGCCTTTGTAGTATCGCCCTGCTTACTGTAAATTGTACCAAGTGTGATAGAATATTTGCTAACCTTAGGATATTTTTTTATTGTTTTCTTGGTGATGCTTTCGGCCTCATCAAACTTTTTAGCCGCTATAAGGCCATTTACATAGTAGGTATAATAGTTTTCATTATCCTCTTTATATAATTTTTGATAGATAGCAAGGGCTTTGTCAATTTCGCCATTATC
>JAICMD010000269.1 GCA_025929405.1 Mucilaginibacter sp.
CGTCAATGTTTTTCACCTCGCGTACAGCAACATCCAAACGCCAGTTGTTTACAAACCAGCCTCGCCAAAACCACTGCAGGTTCTCGCCGGCTACATTTTCAATGGTGCGGAAAAAGTCATCAGGTGTTGGGTGCTTATAGGCCCAGCGTTCAATATAGGTTTTAAACGCGCGGTCAAACCTTTCAGGTCCTAATATCTGCTCGCGCAGCAAAACCAAACCTGCACTTGGTTTTGAGTATAGCAGGGTACCATTATTTTTTTCCTTCAAATTATCTACATAGCTTAAAATAGGCTCCAACCCTGTAGCAGGTGTAAACCGTGCTGATAAGGTATGCAGATCAGGTTTTGCTGCTCTGTATTCACCATTATTAAAATCATAAGTTGACAGCGTATTGATGAACGTATTAAAGCCCTCATCCATCCAGCCATACATGCGCTCATTTGAACCTACTATCATCGGGAACCAGTTATGACCAAACTCATGATCGTTAACATTCCATAAAGCTTTGCCCTGGCTGGTTGCACCGCAAAAAACAATACCGGGGTATTCCATCCCGCCTACCCTGCCGGCAACTGCTGTAGCGTTGGTATATGAAAAACTGAACCATTTATTAGAGTTAAACTCGATAGACCTTTTAACATACTCTGTAGATCTGCCCCAAGCAGTGTCCCCGGCACTTTCAACCGGGTAGGCTGATATAGCCATACCCTTTTTACCTCCCGGCAAATTCATCTTAGCGGCATCAATAATAAACGCGGCTGATGATCCCCATGAAGCATCGCGGGCGTTGTTTATTTTAAAATGCCAGGTTAACCATTCTTTTCCTGGGCGGGATGCCGGGTTAGTAACTTCATCCGCGGTGCGGATAAATACCGTTTTATCGCTTTGTGCTGCTTGTGCCCAGCGTTTTATTTGTGTTGGTGTATAAACCTCCTGCGGGTTTTGCAACACGCCTGAGCATACTACAATATGTTTGGCAGGGGCGGTTATGTTAATGTCGAAGTTGCCGTATTCCAGGTAAAACTCACCCGGACCGGTATATGGCAGCGTGTTCCATCCGTTTACGTCGTCAAATACACACATTCGGGGGTACCATTGGGCAACAGTATATATCTTACCGTTTTTTGTAGGCAGTATACCCATACGGTCCGAACCATAATCGGGAGATACAAATGAATATTCAATTTTAAGCTTTAAGTGCCCGCCGTTAGGTGTAAGCATTTTGGGTAAAAATACCTGCATACGGGTATCGTTAATTAAAAACTTTACATCAGTAGCAACAGTACCGTTTAATACCTTAACTGATTTAATTTTATAACCGGCATCAAATACCTGCCCTTTGCCCGCATTACGGCTACCCATAACCGGCACAATAGCATTGCCGCGAGAATCTAACTTAAACAGGTTTTGGTCCAACTGCATCCATATAAAATTCATAGTAAGTGGACTATTATTAGTATACGTTAATATTTCTGTACCTGTAATTTCGTCTTTTTGGTCGTCAAGTTTGGCGCTTAGTTGGTAATCGGCGCGGTTTTGCCAGTATTTTGGGCCGGGTTGGCCCGTAGCTGCGCGGTACTCATTACCATTTTGCGTATAGAAGAATGGGGCAAAGGCCTCGTGGTAATCATACTTGGTTTGGGAAGCGTCCAGTTCCGCAGGAATATCTTTTGCGGTTTGGGCATGGGCAATAGAAGTGCCTGCAAATAAAGCCAGCGCAAAGCCGGCAACTTTGTTAAATCTCATCAGTTAATTGTTAATTACTGTAAAATTATAAAAAATACGCTAAAGGCCTCTCCTAAGGAGAGAACTTCTTGTCATATTATTATAAGCGATTATCTTTTAAAAAAAGATGGGTGAGGCTTTACTTAAAATGCTGCTGATAAACAGCTTCATCAAAACCAAAAAACAGGAAATCGCCATCCTCAATAACCGGACGTTTGATCATACTGGTTTTTTGCTGCAATAATTGCAGGGCATCGGCCTTGGTTTTGATGCTATCTTTTACGGCCGGGTCAAGCTGTTTCCAGGTAAGGCCTTGTTTGTTTAAAAACTTTTCGTAACCTGTTTTGCTGTCCCATTCATTCAGCTTTTCGGCAGAAACACCCAGCTTCTTAAAATCATGAAACTCATAATTCACGTTGTTGGCTTTTAGCCAGTCAAGCGCTTTTTTAACTGTATTGCAATTGGTTATGCCGTAAACTTTCATGAGGAGTGTAAATAGTTGGTGTTAATTTTATTATTTATTTCCGTAGTGCCCCATTGCAGAGATAACGAAGACAGTCACAATATCCTGTTCTACTTTATAAATAATCCTATCTTTTTGATTGATTCGCCTTGACCAGAACCCGGCAAGGTCATATTTTAATAATTCGGGATTACCTGTACCTGTATATGGTGTTTGAGATAGTTCGAGAAGTATTTTTCCAATTTTCCTTTATACTTTCCTTTATCTCCTGATTTATAATGCTGTTTTAAATGCTTTTGAGCAATTTCCCCTATTTTAAGTTTAAACTGCCCCATACATCATTTGGATCAATTTCTTTGTAATTTCCGGTTTTCTCAGCCTTTTTAACCATTGCCACAAATTCAGGATCGTAAGGACTTGTTTCTACACTAATTTTCAATGCCTTAGCCAAAGCCTTCAAAGCCGTTAACTGCTCTTTATTTTCAGGATGCATGATTAATGTTGTCATATTCAAATTTACCAAATATTATTTACTTGAAGCAAATACAAAATAGTGCTACTTATTAAACTTAGTCATCGTCAGCTCTGCGCCAATTGTGGCAAAGCTTTTTATCATTTCTATAGATCGGTCTATTAAAGCCGGTAGTTCGGGCTTTTCATCATCATCAAAGCCACTTAATACATAATCAACCTGTCTTCCCTTTGGATAATTATCGCTAATGCCAAAACGCAGGCGGGCGTAATTGCTATGTCCCAACGTAGCTTCAATATTTTTCAACCCATTATGCCCCGCCGCACTGCCCTTAGGCTTTAAACGCAGGGTGCCTAATGGTAAAGCCAAATCATCTACCAGCACAAGCACATTTTCAACGGGTATCTTCAAATCCTCCATCCAATGGTTAAGCGCCTTGCCGCTTAAATTCATGTAGGTGGTTGGTTTTATTAAGTGCAGTGTACGACCCTTATGGCTCACCTCGGTATAATAAGCTAAACGCATGTTATGAAACTTTGCTCCTTCCTGTTTGGCCAGTTCGTCCAATATCATAAAGCCTATGTTGTGCCGTGTATCGGCATACTCCGGACCAATATTACCTAAACCAACAATCAGATATTTCATAATATTATCGCTTTGCACCGGCTTTACAACCGGCTTGGCTTTTTTAAAATATTTACTAAAATAAGGCCTTATACTCATACGCCGTAAATTACTCACCCGGTCGTTGCTTCACTCGACCAATCTCTCTCCCGCAAGCGGTAAAGAGGTTGCTGTGAATTTCCTAACTCCCCTTTACGCCGAAGGCGAAGAGAGGGTCGACGAGTGAAATGTAGTCAGGGTGAGTGGGCGAAGATATTGTTTTTAAATAAAAATAGCGATGAGATCACTCATCGCTATCTGATAAAAAGATATATTATCTAATTATTTACCTTTTGCAGCTTCCTGCTCAGCCTGGCGTAATGCACGTGAAGTAGTTACTGATACGATAGTATCATCGGCTGAATTTGTAATAGTAAGGTTATCAAATTTAAGGTCGCCTACGCGTACTGATTTACCAACCTCTAATTCTTCAATGCTTACATTGATAGAATCTAAGTGGTTTTTAGGTAAAGCTTTAACACGCAGTTTCCTTAATTTTAACACCAGTTTACCACCTACTTTAACACCAGGTGATGTACCTGTTAAACGTACGGGGATCTCCATAGTTAATGGTTTAGCCTCATCAAGTTGCATAAAGTCAACATGCAAAATTTGTTCGGTTAACGGGTGGAACTGAATATCTTTAATAATAGCCTGTGCTTTTGCACCTGCAACTTCAAGATCGATGATATGAACATCCGGAGTATAAACTACGGGTTTCAAATCAGCTGCGGACACTGAAAAGTGGGTTTGGGTTTTCCCACCGTAAAGTACTGCAGGTACCAGGCTTTGGTAGCGCAGCTCTTTAGCGTCGCGTTTCCCTACGTTCTCTCTTGGAGAACCGCTAATAGCAATTGATTTCATTTGTTTTTATTTATTAATTATTGTTAAAAGTCCATAGTCGATAGTCAATAGTCCATAGTCAATAGTAAAATGCAATATCAAAAAACTATGGACTATCGACCATGGACTATGGACTTTAAGGTTAAATTGCGTGCGTTTTTAGGATTTTTTTCGGCTTCTTTTTGTTTATAGCGAGATGAATATTACCCAAACTGATGTTTTAAAGGCTCTTTCGACTGTTGAGGACCCAGATTTGAAAAAGGACCTGGTGAGCC
>JAICMD010000308.1 GCA_025929405.1 Mucilaginibacter sp.
GCCTGATATCTGCAAGTTAATGGCTACGATGGCAGGTAGTTTGTACCGCTCCTTAAATTTTTGCGCTTGGTCATAACTAATAGCAGGATATATTTTACGATGCCCGCCATTGCCAAAGTTTATTCCTGAGCCACGATTTTGGATGGTAAATGAATTTGCACCCAGACTGGAGAAAGCGTCGTTAGTATATTGTTTTATACCTTCAATAGCTGTTAAAATTCCTACCAGTGCCATTATACCAATAGCAATTATTAAAGCGGTTAATGAGGTACGCAAACGGTTGCCGCCTATGGATTGCAGGGCGATGGCAACATTCTCGCGAAGGGTGGTATTTACAGGCATATATTAAATATACTAAACTTACGGTATGACTACCTAACCGCCCCGTTTGTTACAATGTGGCTTCCTTATAAGCCTTTTCATCAAATTCGCGTTCACTTTTGGCAATTACAACAGCAGCAATACCGTTGCCTATCATATTGGTTATGGCCCTCGCTTCCGACATAAATCTATCTACGCCTAACAATACAGCCACGCCTTCAACAGGAATAATTTTTGTAGCGGCCAAAGTAGAGGTTAATACAATAAAGCCGCCTCCTGTTACTGCCGCCGCCCCTTTTGAAGTAAGCATTAATATGGCAATAAGTGTTAGTTGCTGCCCCAATGATAAGGGTACACCAAAAGCCTGCGCCAAAAACACTACTGCCATTACCAAATATATTGTTGTACCATCCAAATTAAAGGAGTAACCTGTAGGTATAACCAAACCCACTACCGGGCGCGAACAGCCAAACTGTTCCATCTTGTTCATCATCGCAGGTAATACGCTCTCAGAAGATGAAGTACCTAACACCACCAGTATTTCTTCCCTTATAAATTTAAGGTATTTCCATAAGCTGAATTTATACAGGCGGCAAATAATATTAAGCACCACAAAAATAAACAGGGCCATAGTTAAATAAACCGACCCCATCAGCTTAGCCATAGGCTGCAATGTTTTTATGCCGAAAGTGCCTACGGTATAAGCCATCCCGCCAAAAGCACCAATTGGAGCCAGCTTCATGATCACTTTCATGATGTTAAAAAATACCTGGGCTATTTTTTCAAACAAGGTTACTACCTGTTCGCCGGCTTTACCCATGTGGCTTAGGCCATAACCAAAAAATACGGCCACAAAAAGTATCTGTAAAATATCGCCTTCGGCAAAGGCAGCAAAAATATTATGCGGAACAAGATGCGCTAAAAAATCGCCGACATTCATCGCGGCGGCCTGCTTTTGATAAGTAGCTATTTTGGTTACATCAATGCTTTTATGGATAAACCTTTCGCCCGGCTTTAAAACATTGGCTACTATCAGGCCTATTATTAATGCAAATGTTGTTACTACTTCAAAATACAACAAAGCCTTACCGCCAACCCGGCCCACCTTTTTAATATCGCCCATGCCCGCTATACCCAACACGATGGTTAAGAAAATAATAGGCGCTATCAGCATTTGTATAAGGTTGATAAACGTTTGACTGATAACCTTAGCTGTAGGTGCAAATGTTGGAAACACAAAACCAACGGCAATACCTAATGCTATAGCAACAAGCACCTGGAATGTTAAATTAGATATAAAACGCTTCATGCCATTATTGAGGTTGCATGGCTAATTTAAAAATTATTGCCAATAAAAAAGGCCCCTGTAAAGGAGCCTCTATATATTATATATAAAATATCTTAAACTGAGAACGAACTGCCGCAGCCACAGGTACTGGCAGCATTAGGATTATTAAAAGTAAAACCGCGTGCATTAAGGCCGTCCTGAAAATCAATTTGCATACCTAACAGGTACAGGCCATGTGCTTTATGCATAAATACAGTTAGCCCGTTTATTAAAAACTCCTGGTCGCCCTCTTTTTTCTGGTCAAAACCCAGCACATAGCTCATGCCCGAGCAGCCGCCACCTTCAACCCCAATACGCAAACCAAAATCATCACCAATTTCCTGCTGATCTCTTAATTTAAACAATTCTTTTACGGCACCTTCTGTAAAAGTTACCGGGGCCTGCAGCGTATCAACAACTGTACTCATCTTATTTTTAATTATCTACACAAATATAAGCTAAAATACACATTTTTGTTCGGCACAGTTTATTTATGACCTATGCTTAACATTCTGTAATATTATGAACCTTGCTTTTTTATTAGATATTTTAAAATATACCGCTGCAGGCATTGGAGTGGTATATATTGCCTTTTACCTGTTTAAACCATATTTGGATAAAGCCGAAAGCCTGCAATTATTGGAATTTAAAAAAACCATAAGCAACCAAACCCTGCCATTAAAGCTGCAAGCTTATGAGCGTATGGTTTTATTAATAGAACGCATTAACCCTGCTAATATGCTGGTAAGGCTAAACAGCCCTGCTTATAGCGCTGCCGAATTGCATAGTATAATTGTTAACGAGATACGCAGCGAGTTTCAGCATAATATATCGCAGCAAATATATGTAAGCAGTGCTGCCTGGGCAGTAGTAAAGCGACTAAAGGACGATACATTAAGTATAGTGACCAACGCCGTTAAGGCCCTGCCTGAAAACGCCACCGGACTTGAACTAAGCAAAACCATACTTGCCCATTTAAGCCGACTGGAAGATAATCCTTATGACATCGGCACCAACATGATCCGAAAGGATCTGGAACAACTTTTTTAAACTATAACCGGCAAATTTACCTAACGAAAAAAAGTTATTTTAGTAGTAATTTTTTTATTCGGAAAGAAAAATTAGGTTGCGAAGGTTTTAGGCTAATCTTGACTGCTATCAGGATCATATTGTATTTGTTGATAAAACACAATTTGTTGAAATATTTAAATTCAGCTTTTTATTTCCAAAAAATATCCCTATACTTGCAATCCGATTTTTACGAGCTAAAAATCGCTTTTTAATACTTAAAATCATGGATTTAGTAAAATTTGTAGAAGAGCAAACAGTAACAGTTAACAAGTTTCCGGCATTTAAGGCTGGCGATACTGTAAGCGTTCATTATAAAATCAGAGAAGGTAACAAGGAGCGTATCCAGGTTTATCAAGGTGTGGTTATCCAACGTAACAGTGTTGGTGTTTCTGAAACATTTACCGTACGTAAAGTTTCAAACGGTGTTGGTGTTGAGCGTATATTTCCTGCAAATTCACCAAATATTGAAAAAGTTGAGGTTAACAGCTATGGTAAAGTTCGTCGCAGCAAATTATACTACCTGCGTGCCCTTACCGGTAAAGCTGCCCGTATCAAATCAAAACGCGTTTAATTATTATAAACAATATACTAAAAAGCCTCACTGGATTGATTTCAGTGAGGCTTTTTTATGCGATAAAGCTTTGGTCTAAAGCCCCATATTGTTTTAATTTTATCCGTCTTATTATGGAAACGGTAATTGATAATTAATTGAATTATCAGGACACAAGTAAATGTATGTCATTGCCGTTGACTTTAGTCAAC
>JAICMD010000177.1 GCA_025929405.1 Mucilaginibacter sp.
AAAATAAAAATAGTTCCTGATAACAGCGATGGCATGGAACGCGACGAAGTTATTGAAGCCAGTACAGGCCTGCACCTGGGCCATGTATTTGATGACGGCCCTGCCAACCGCGGTGGCAAAAGATACTGCATGAATTCGGGCGCGTTAAAATTTATTAAAAAGTAACTGCTCTGCGCATTGCACTCACCGATGGTCTTAACTGCGGGCGGGTACGCATAGTTGTTTCATAATTTAAACCAATGGTCAGATCTACCCAGTCGGGATTAACAGATCTGATCATTTTTTCTTTTTGGGGGCGCGTATAGGTACTTATGGTTTCAAAACGAGCCATGGCTTGCTCTTCAGTATTTATTTCTTCAAAGTAAACCAAACGGTTAAGTTGTTGCGCGCTGTCAAAAAATAAGGTAGGCATTTCACTGTAAAATTTAAGGGTTTTTAAAAGGTCGGTACATAATCCTACGTGTAAGGTTTTACGGTTGCGGTCGGTTATTAAATAGATATACTGTTTCATTTTCAAATAAATTTCGCTGGTTAAAAAATAATTACTAATTTTATTGGCATAAAAATACTAACAATTTTAGCAATTCCAAATTTTATGTCAAAAATTTCATCAAATATTAAATATCTCCGTAAAAAGAGGGGCCTTACACAACAGCAATTTGCTGACGAAATGGGTATAAAACGGTCGTTAGTTGGCGCTTATGAAGAAGAACGCGCCGAACCTAAATATGATTTACTAAAAAAAATAGCATTATTTTTTGAACTATCAGTTGATGATTTTATAAACGAGAATATAAACGATAAATGGGCGCCTAAGCCAAAAAGCAGCGGCGATAACCTGCGCATATTATCTATATCGGTTGATAAGGATGACAACGAGAATATTGAACTGGTACCCATGAAAGCCAGTGCCGGTTATTTAAATGGCTATGCCGACCCTGAATATGTGGCCGAATTACCCAAACTATACCTGCCCATGTTTAGCCAGGGTACTTACCGGGCATTTGAAATAAAAGGCGACTCGATGCTGCCACTGCCATCGGGCAGTACCATTATAGGTGAGTATGTAGAAAACTGGGGCGATATAAAACAGGGCGATACTTATGTAATAGTATCGCAAAGCGAAGGTGTAGTATATAAACGTATAGGCAATAAATACCGTGATAATAAAAAACTGAAGCTAACATCGGATAATCCCGTATATGAACCTTACGAAATTGCCGGCGAAGATATTCTAGAAGTTTGGAAAGCTAAAGCTTATATATCAACCCAGTTGCCGCAGCCTGCCCCCGAGCCTACTATGGAGAGCCTTACAGCTATGATGGCGCAGATGCAGCGCTCAATAGCCAATCTGCAGCAAGGCAACAATTAAGTTACAAGTAACGTTGTTAAACTATTAGGGTATATATTTATCCAACTTAAAACATCAAAAAAACTGAAAGATGAAAAAATTATTATTGGTAGCCTTATTGGCTATTGGCGTAAGCGCAACAACTTTTGCTCAAGGTGGTGGCAGAAGAAGCCCCGAAGAGCAGGTGGCGGCATTAAAAACATCGTTAACCCTTACTGATGCGCAGTCAGCAAAAATTTTAGCTATCTTAACTGCACAGACTAAAAGCCAGGACAGCTTAAGGACCGCAGGTGCTGACAGAACAGCTATTACTGCTTTAAGAACTGCTAACCAAGCGAAAATTAAAGCTGTTTTAACTGCTGACCAGGCTACAGCTTATCAAAAACAACTTGATGAACAACGTGCCAGATTTCAAGGTGGTCAAGGCGGCGGTGCTCCGCGTAACTAATTAAACATTAAAAACAACAAAACTCTGTAATTACAGAGTTTTGTTGTTTTTAATGAAATTTAATTTATAAATTCAAATTATAAACCATATTAATTAACCAACAATGAAAAAAGTATTATTAGTAGCGTTATTGGCTATAGGCGTAAGCGCAACAAGTTTTGCGCAAGGTGGTGGCAGACCACAAGTTAGCCCGGCTGAACGTGTAACACGTTTAAAAGCCGCTGTTACAGGCATCACTGCAGATCAGGAAACTAAACTAACCGCTATTTATACTGCTGCTGCTGCAAGTCAAGATAGTTTAATGAAAGCTCTAAATGGTGACTACAGTTCAGCTCGTGAAAAAATGGCACCCCTAAGAGCCGCTCAAACTGCTAAAATCAAAGCTGTTTTAACTGCTGATCAGCAAAAACAATTTGACGCTATGCCACCACAAGGACGTGGCATGGGTGGCGGCGCACCTCGTAACTAATTATTACGTAATTAAAGTGTTACAAAAAAGCCCCGATAAAACCGGGGCTTTTTTATTGCTTTGTTATTTAAAATCCTAACTTTAAACTATAAACTAAATTATTGAACAATGAAAAAAGTATTATTAGTGGCCTTATTGGCTATAGGTGTAAGTGCAACAAGCTATGCACAAGGCAGAAGAAGCCCTGAAGACCAGGTAGCTGCATTAAAAACATCATTAACCCTTACAGATGATCAGGCTGCAAAAGCATTGGTTATTTATCAAGCACAAGCTAAAAGCATGGATAGCCTAAGAAATGCTAATCAGGGTGGAGATCGTGCTGCAATGTTTAGCAAAATGACTCCGATAACAAATACCTATAACGCAAAAATTAAAGCTTTATTAAATCCCACTCAAGCTGCTGCTTTTCAAAAACAAGTTGATGAACGTGCAGAAATGATGAAACAGCGTATGCAAGGCAATTAATCAATTATTAATTACATACAATTAAAACAATGAAAAAAGTATTATTAGTGGCCTTATTGGCTATAGGTGTAAGTGCAGCAAGCTATGCGCAAGGCGGTTTCAATAGAAGTCCTGATGAACAAATTGCACAATTAAAAACTCAGGTTCCGGGAATTACTGATGCACAATCAGCAAAATTGAAGGTGGTTTTTGAAGCATCTGGCAAAACAAGAGATAGTTTAATGAGTGCTATGCAAGGCGGTGGCGACAGGGCTACCATGATGGCCGCATTTACTAAAATGAATGATGCTCAGGCTGCTAAAATTAAAGCTGTTTTAACTGCAGAACAGTTGCCGGCTTATCAAAAAGTTCTTGACGCTCGCGCTGAAATGATGAAACAACGCATGCAAGGAAATTAATTAATCGTAGTTTTAAGTGAAAAGCCTCCCGCATTCCGGGAGGCTTTTGTATTTTAAAATAATTCATTTATCTTCAACATATAAACTAAATAACCTTAAAAACAATGAAAAAATTATTATTTACAGCCTTATTGGCTATTGGCGTAAGCGCAGCAAGCTTTGCCCAAGGTCCCCCAAGCCCTGAAGAAGAATTAGCTAATTTAAAAACATCATTAACTTTAACTGATGCGCAGGTTGCCAAAGCTAAAGTCATTATTGATGCCCAGGCAAAAAGCAGGGATAGCATATTCCAATCTGGCGATATGCAAGGTGGATTTCCCAAATTTATTGCGTTAATGAATACTAACAGTGCAAAAATCAAAGCATTGTTAACACCCGAACAAGCTGCCATTTACCAAAAGCAAATTGATCAGCGGAACGAAATGTTTAAAAGATTTCAAAACGGTGGTAATTAATAATCAACATCCAATAAAAAGCCTTCCGGACTTCGGAAGGCTTTTTTTATTTTAGCCAAAACTTTTGGCATTGACATCAGCACAGGATAATATCGAAAAAAAACTGGCCGAAAGGCAGATATCGGGTGCATATCGCTCTTTAAAGACCGAAAATACTTTGATAGATTTTTGTTCGAATGATTATCTGGGTTTTGCCCGTTCATTTGTCCTTAAAGAAAGCATTGAAAAGGAAATAGCAGCTAACCAGCCTTTTAACGGCTCTACAGGTTCAAGACTAATTACCGGCAACCTGGCCTATACAGAAAAATTGGAAAAAAACATATCTGCATTTCATCATGCTAATGCAGGGCTGCTATTTAATTCGGGGTATGATGCTAATGTGGGCCTTTTTTCCTCCCTCCTGCAACGTGGTGATACTATCATTACTGACGAGCTGATACATGCATCGGTAATTGATGGTGCATGTTTAAGCTATGCAAATCGCTATACCTTTAAACACAATAACCTGGAAAGCCTTGAAAGTAAGCTAAAGCAGGCAAAAGGTGTTTGTTATGTAGCTGTAGAGAGTGTTTATTCGATGGATGGTGACACTCCTCCCCTTGCAGAAATTGCTGAACTGGTTGAAAAATACAGTGCCAATTTGATTGTTGATGAGGCGCATGCGGTTGGTTTACATAAAACAGGGATAATTGACGAATTAAATCTTAATGATAAGGTTTTTGCGAGAGTAGTAACCTTTGGCAAAGCCTTAGGCTGTCATGGCGCAATTGTTTTAGGGGGTGAAAAATTACGTGAATATCTTATAAATTTTGCCCGGTCGTTTATTTACACTACGGCAGCGCCCTTTCATCAATTAGCTGCTATAAAAATGGCATACAAATTAATGGAGCGATCAAACGAAACTGTGGAAGGGCTAAAAAATAATATCACCTTATTTAAAAAGTTGATAAAAGGAAATGATGATCATCCGTTAATTGAAAGTAACAGTGCTATACAATGCATCGTCTTAAAAAGCAATGAAAAAGCACGGCATATAGCCTCGCAATTACAAAATAACGGGTTGGATGTACGGCCGATATTGAGTCCTACGGTACCGCAGGGGCTGGAGCGTATACGTATATGCCTGCACGAGTATAATACCGAAGATGAGCTAAAACTGTTGGCTAATACTATAAACAATAATATAAATGGGTAAGCATTATTTTGTTACCGGCATTGGCACCGGTATTGGCAAAACCTTGATATCGGCAATATTAACCGAAAAGTTAAAGGCCGATTACTGGAAACCGGTACAATCTGGTGAGTTGGATAATAGTGATACCTTAAAGGTAAAAGCACTGGTTAGCAACCCGGTTACTGTATTTCACGCAGAAGCTTATGGGTTAACGCAGCCCTTTTCGCCTCATAAATCTGCAAAATTGGATGGTGTACACATTGATCCTTCTGTGTTTATTGTCCCCCAAACTGATAATACTTTAATTATTGAGGGCGCAGGCGGATTGATGGTACCTTTAAATGATCAATATTTAATAATAGACCTGATAAAACAACTTGACGCTGAGGTTATACTGGTATCGCAAAATTATTTGGGCAGCATTAATCATACCCTGCTGTCTGTACAGGTTTTAAAACAATTTGAAATACCTGTTGCAGGTATTATTTTTAATGGCGATGAAGATGTTTCTTCGCAGGAATATATATTGCAATACACACAAATAAAGGCTCTGGGCCGCATACCGCAGTTAAATGAATTAACCCCGACTGTAATAACCGAAGCAGGCAAGTACGTTGGTTTATAGTTTAAACTTTTCGGCATTATGTTTGTCAAAACTTTCAGGAACAAACATTTATGCCATGAAAACAATTAATAAATTGGGGATAGCATTGGCCTTTGCAGGCGGCTTATTCCTTACATCATGCGATGGAAGTTACTATGTATCATCACAACCTACCGAAACATATTATGAACGACCGGTTTCGCCGTATGCAGGCGCAGTTTGGATTGACGGCGATTGGGTTTGGAGCGGCGGCCGCTACGTGCACAGGCCGGGCCGTTGGGTAAGGCCACGTGCTAACCGCGTTTGGGTTAGCGGTAGCTGGCAGTCAACCCCGAGAGGTTATACCTGGCGCAAGGGATATTGGAGATAAGTCTTCAAGCCTAAAGGGGAGTTTGAAATCTTTATAAACAGGAAAAGCCATCAGTAGATGGCTTTTTTGCTTTTCTCCTTTAGGAGAGCCGGAGGCTTACATTCTTTCCGGCACTTGTATACCTAATAATCCCATCCCTTTGCTGATGACTTTGGCAGTGGCTGCTGAAAGCTGCAGCCTGAATTGTTGTACTTGTTCATCTTCTGCCTGAAGTATTGACTTTTCATGGTAAAACTTATTATACACCTTCGCCACTTCGTATACATAATTGGCAATAACACCGGGATTATGGCCCTCGGCAGCTTGGGTTATAATATCCGGAAACTGGATTAAAGTAACTATCATATCCCGCTCAACACCAGCCAGTAATGAAGCTGATATATTAGCACTGTTACTATACTCTACACGGGCAAGTACTGATTTAATACGTGCATGGGTATATTGAATAAATGGCCCGGTATGTCCCTGAAAATCTACTGATTCTTCGGGGTTAAATAACAAACGCTTTTTAGGATCGACCTTTAATAAAAAATATTTAAGCGCGCCCATACCAATGGTATGATATAGGTCTTCTTTATCGGCTTTGCTAAAGCCATCAACCTTGCCTAAAGCTTCGGTTTGTTGTTTGGCGGTTTGTTCCATTTCGCTGATCAGGTCATCCGCATCAACAACGGTACCCTCGCGCGATTTCATTTTGCCCGAAGGAAGATCAACCATGCCATACGATAAATGATAAAGTCCTTTGGCCCAGGTTTTACCAAGTTTTTCCAGTATCAAAAACAGCACCTTAAAATGATAGTCCTGCTCATTACCTACCACATAAATGGACTGATCCATTTTAAATTCGTCATACTTTAACTGTGCTGTACCTAAATCCTGGGTGATGTATACCGACGTACCGTCACCACGAAGCACCAGTTTTTCATCAAGTCCATCGGATGTTAAATCTATCCATACAGAATTATCTTCCTTTTTAAAGAAAACACCTTTTTGCAGTCCCTCTTCAATAATATCCTTACCTAATAAATAGGTGTTTGATTCGTAATAGAATTTATCAAAATTGACCCCTAATTTTTTATAAGTTGTATCAAAGCCTTCATAAACCCAACCATTCATGGTTTTCCATAGATTGATTACTTCACTATCGCCTGTCTCCCATTTTTGCAGCATTGCTTGCGCTTCTTTTATAACGGGGGCATTCCTTTTAGCTTCGTCCTCGGTTTGGCCCGTGGCTTTTAACTCATCTATCTGCTTCTTATATTCTTTATCAAAAAGCACATAGTATTTACCAACCAAATGATCACCTTTTAATCCTGACGACTCGGGAGTTTCGCCATTACCAAACTTTTGCCAAGCCAGCATAGATTTGCAAATGTGTATGCCTCTGTCATTCACTAAATTAGCCTTAATTACCTCATACCCTGCTGCGCCTAAAATTT
>JAICMD010000186.1 GCA_025929405.1 Mucilaginibacter sp.
AATATGGCCGAATCAATCCCGACAATATTATCATGCATTTGCACCATGGCTTTCCACCAGTAGGTTTTAATATTGTTTTTCAGCTCGGCACCATATTGGCCATAGTCATAAACGGCGCTTAGGCCGTCGTATATCTCGCTTGATGGAAAAACAAAGCCATACTCTTTGGCATGGGCAATAACGTTTTTAAAAAGCTCGTCGGTATTTTTACTCATAATGTGGCAAAGATATAAAGCCCCCTCTAAATCTCCCCCTGTAGGGGAGACTTTTTTTTGGAAGTATATATTCATCTCTTTTAAATGCCGCATTTTTGGTGCAATAATTGCGGGTAAAAGCAAAATTTACATCTATGAAGAAAACCCTACTTACCACTTTACTATTAGCTTTTGCATGTACAGGTTTCGCCCAGGATACTACAAAAAAATCACCTGTGCGTACACTTACTTACCAGCAATACAATGCTTATTTAAAAGGCGAGGCTGCTGCCGATATGGCTATGGTAGCCGAAATAAACCATTTCCCGATGCCCGATAAGGTGCTTAAACTGAAGCACGAGCTTGGCCTTAGCCCTGACCAAATTAAAAAACTTGAAGAAATAAATACCTATATGCATCGTCGCCGGTTGCAGGTGGGTGGTTCAGTTGTTAGCAACGAAAGAACTTTAGACAGCTTGTTCCGTACGCATAAAATTGATGATGGCAGCCTGATTTTTTATACTAACAGATATGGTTTATACCAGGGCGAGTTGAAAAACGCCATATTGCAGGCCTGTTTGGCTACCCAAAAACTGCTGGATGAGAAACAATTAGCGCGTTTTGAAGCGTTACAAAAAAGGTAATTTGCCAATATGCCGTTGGTTTTGTTTAATTTAGCGCCCTCATTATTCATAACTATATGAAGATTACGTTTGATTTTGAAAAGCCTATAGCTGAATTGATACAGCAAATTGAGAAAGTGAAGCAGGTGGAGGAGAAGAATAAGCTGGATATGTCTGCTACTACTGCCGAACTTGAAAGCAAACTTGAAGCCACAAAGCAAGAAATATATGGTAACCTTACAGGCTGGCAAAAAGTACAGATATCACGCCACCCCGAAAGACCATATACCTTACAATACCTTGAACTGATGTGTGATGATTTTATTGAATTGCACGGTGACAGGACAGTAGGGGATGATAAAGCCATTATTGGCGGGTTTGGCTCAATAAACGGACAAACCGCTATGTTTATTGGTCATCAAAAAGGTCGTAATACTAAAGACCGTCAATACCGCAACTTTGGTATGGCAAACCCCGAAGGTTACCGCAAGGCGCTGCGACTAATGAAGCTTGCCGAAAAATTTAATAAGCCTGTTATTACCTTTATTGATACTCCGGGAGCTTTCCCTGGCTTGGAAGCTGAAGAGCGTGGACAAGGCGAAGCCATAGCCCGTAACTTGTTAGAAATGGCCGTATTAAAAGTGCCGGTTATTTGTGTAATTATTGGCGAAGGAGCATCGGGCGGTGCGCTGGGTATTGGCATTGGTGATAAGGTAATGATGCTGGATAACTCATGGTACTCGGTAATATCTCCCGAAAACTGCTCGACCATATTATTTAAAACCTGGGAACAAAAAGAGCGTGCTGCCGAGATGTTGAAATTAACATCTACAGAAATGTTAAAAAATAAACTGATTGACGGCGTTATTAAAGAACCGCTTGGCGGCGCTCATCAGGACCCGGTAGCTATGGCTGCTATATTAAAGAAACAACTTTTAAAAGATTTGAAAACACTAAAAGAGCGAAATATTGATGAGCTGGTTACCGAGCGTATCAACAAATTCTGCTCAATGGGTGTAGTTAACGAGGCTTAATTGAATTTTTTATGTAAAGGGAAAGGGGTGGTATAATTATACTGCCCCTTTTCTTTTTCTTGTCATTCAGTAGCGAAGAATCTTATACGCCATACTTGTCGCTTTTACAAGATTCTTTGCTATCGCTCAGAATTACAGGTTTTTATTGTTATTTATTTTGATACACTTGCCCCAAATTTCTTTTCGTAGCCTTTAAGTTGCGCATCAAATTGGCTGCTTAAAGCCGGGTTGTTTGTTTTGGTTAAGGCAACCAATCCGTTCAATACTGATACTCCCATCTGGATGTTGTCATTTTTTAGGTCTATTTCGCCATTTTGGAATAAAACGCTGTTATAATCAAGTGTATTAATAATATAGCGATGCACCTGGTTCACCAGTTTATTAGCTACATCTTTTTCGCCCAGATTGTAGGCATTTTCGGCCATGTAATATTTCCGGAAAGCCACCTCAGATGCAGGCATCAGATCAGGCATAACATCCATATATTTTTTTAATGCATTTTTAGCCAGATCATTGCGATGCATTTTAACCAGATCGTCTATTAAGTTTGCATACATCCGTGTAATAAGCGGATAAAACATATTTATAGATTCGTGATCCAAATAGCGGGCATTTTTCATATTACCCCACTTATATTTGTTAATCACGTTATTATACATCTGTAGCGTATTGGTCACTTCCAGCGCTCTTGCTGCAGTATCGGGTTTTAACGGTAATAAACGATACACAAAGCCCTCGTTGTACATGTATTTTTCCATGCCTATCATGTTCTCATTGGGCATAGTAACAGTAAAGTATATTGGCCGTTTCCAGTTATTATGGGCCAAAATATCCAGCATGGCTAAATTATCTTTAGCAACATAATTTAATGGGTATGTAAAATCCATAACCGGAGTTATTTGCGCCTTTTTATCAGCAGGCACAAAGCCTGTTTTTATTGCTGTAGCGGTATCAACGGTCAGTTTAAAATTTTTAGTAGGTAAAAAGTTAACGCTTTCGCCATTTTCCATTTGTGCCTTTACATCTTTATTGTCTGATGTTAAAAAGTCAAAAACATCCTTTACCTCAATTGAGCCGGGTACTTTGGCATCGTTATAATACAGCACATCGCGTACACCCAATTTATATTTATCATCAGGCATGGTAATTGGCAATGGTGCTGATTCATTCATTTTTTGTTTCATCTGCTTAATGTACCAGTCGGTACCCAGCAAACTCAGGTTAACTATACGCACATCGGGGCGCACATTTTCAACTTCCTGAATGTACCAAAGCGGATAAGTATCATTATCGCCATAAGTAAATAAAATGGCGTTTGGCGCGCATGAGTTAAGGTAATTATACGCCATATCATGCGGGGTAAGCTTGGTTGAGCGGTCATGGTCGTCCCATTCCTGGTTGGCCATTAATGCGGGTGCCGCTAATAAACACGCCACGGTTGATACTATTGCGGCCATTTTAGCATTGGCCTTTTTACCCAGCACATCTGCAATAAATAATACTCCCAAACCAATCCATATCGCGAAAGCGTAAAACGAACCTGCGTAGGCATAATCACGCTCGCGCGGCTGCTGCGGATCCTGGTTAAGATACAGCACAATGGCTAAACCGGTAAAAAAGAACAGCACACCCACTACACCGGCATCGCGCTGGCCGCGTTTAAAGTGGTAATAAACACCCAGCAGGCCAATTATTAATGGTAAAAAGTAAAGGCGGTTGTAGGCCTTGCTTTCCAGCACGTTTGCAGGGAGCAGCTTTTTAAAGTTTAAGCCGCTTATCCAGGCGCCATCGGTACTGGGATTATTGTCCTGCCCGTCCATATCATTGGTGCGGCCTGCAAAGTTCCATAAAAAGTAACGGGTGTACATCTGGTTAACCTGCCAGGTTAAAAAGAACGACAGGTTAGTAGCCAGGGTAGGGCTTTGGTCGCCAAGCCCTGTCCAGTCGCGGTAAAACTGATCATGCCCCGGCTTTTGGCTAAACATACGCGGGAAGATGGTATTATGATCATAAACGGTAGTTAGTTTTTTGCCCGCCACTTCATATTGTTTTTCGCCGCGGCGATAGATGTTGGCGCCTTCGGTTTGGTCAATAGGCTTGGCGTCAAAAAAGTTCCCGTAAAGCAGGGGAGTATCACCATACTGGTCGCGGTTTAAGTAACCGTTCAAGGCAAATGCATCCTGCGGGTTACTGTTATTTAAATTGGTACCGGCTTTGGCCCGTATCACTATCATCACAAACGAGCTATAGCCAAACAGAATAAATGCCGTACACAATAAAAAGCTATTTAGGGCAAAACGTTTCTCGCGTATTTTAACTATATACTCCAGCAAGGCAACAACTGCCCCGGCCGCTATTAAACCTACAATACCTGCACTTATGGTTAATAACAGGACAAAGCAAACTGCCGTAACAATAATAGCGGGTTTTGATTGGGTTATGGTAAAGTGTATACCACTTATTATGGCCACTATCAGCAAAGCAAAAAATACCAGCGCCCCGCTGCCAAAGCCCATGCCCAACGTGTTTACAAAAAACAAATCGGCAAAGGCAGCGCCTTTAACGGTGTATTGTATAATACCCCAAAGCACCATTGCTACAATTACAACACCCGTTAAAAAGGCGTAAATGGTACCTTTGGTAGTAACATTTTTTGCTTTTTTAAAGTATACTACCAACGCTATGGCAGGTATAACCAACAGGTTTAATAAATGTATGCCTATAGATAACCCCATTACGTAGGCTATAAATACCAGCCATTTGTTAGCGCCTTCTTCATCAGTATGTGCATCCCATTTTAATACGGCCCAAAAAACAATTGCCGTACAAAGGGATGACTGCGCATAAACTTCCGACTCAACAGCCGAGAACCAAAACGTATCAGAAAAAGTATAAGCCAGCGCACCAACCATACCTGCACCCATAATCAGTATCAGGTTGGTAGTGGTAAGGTCGTCGGCTTTTTTTATTAATAGCTTTTTGGCGAGTGCGGTAATCGTCCAGAATAAAAACAAAATGGTTGCCCCGCTTGCCAATGCCGATCCTGTGTTGGTCCAGTATGCTACTTTAGTATTATTACCCATTGATAGCAGCGAGAAAACTTTGCCTATCATGGTAAACAGCGGCGCACCCGGCTGGTGGGCCACCTGCAGGCGGTAAATACAGGCTATAAACTCGCCGCAATCCCAAAAGCTGGCCGATGGTTCTAAAGTTAAAATATAAGTTACTGAGGCTATCAGGAAAGCTATCCAGCCAAAAAGGTTATTGGTTTTATTGTAATTCATTCTGCGGAATGTTGCGGTTTAAAGGAACGAAATTAATAAAACTATGCAGCTATTTGCAGCCTTATAATTTATTTAACAAAAATTAACCTGCTGATAGCCTATAAATAAGTTGTACTTTTTTCAATTTGGTTTTAAAGTTTAAAAAATCGTCTTATATTTGCATTCCTTTTCGGAGCGTAGGTTTTGAAGGAGGAGATTGCCTGATAGTATAATGGTAGTACGACGGTTTTTGGTACCGTTTGTCTAGGTTCGAATCCTGGTCGGGCAACGATGATAATTTCGGATTTCGAATTTTAATTTCGGATTTAGGTCTGAAAGAAAATTGAAATCCGAATTGTTGTTTATAGTGGTTGATAAATAGGATTGAACAAATCGAAGTAAATTCGAAATTGAAAATCCGAAATTCGAAATCCAAAACATGTCCTCAAAGTTTAGCAACGTTAAGTTATTTGCAGGTTCCGGCTCAAAAGAAGTGGCTGAGAAGATTGCGCAGGCTTATGGCCATCCACTGGGTGATGTTGCAGTGTCGCGTTTCAGTGATGGCGAGTACCAGCCGCATTTTAATGAATCAATACGGGGCTGCGATGTATTTTTAATACAATCAACCCATCAGCCAACTGATAATTTGATGGAGCTGCTGATGATGACTGATGCCGCGCGCCGTGCATCGGCACATAATGTTAACGCGGTTATACCTTATTTTGGGCTGGCACGCCAGGATAGAAAAGATAAACCGCGTGTGGCCATTGGGGCAAAACTGGTTGCCAATTTATTGGTAGCTGCAGGCATTGACCGCATTATGACCATGGACCTGCATGCAGCACAGATACAGGGGTTTTTTGATATCCCGGTTGACCACCTTGATGGAGCCATTATATTTGTGCCTTATATAAAAAGCCTGGGTTTAAAACACCTTACCATTGCATCGCCTGATATGGGCGGATCATACAGGGCAAGGGGTTTTGCCAAGTATTTTAATGCCGAGGTTGTTATTTGTGATAAACGCCGCAAACGCGCCAACGAGATAGAATCAATGACGCTGATTGGCGATGTTACCGATCAGGATATTGTGCTGATTGATGATATATGCGATACTGCCGGTACGCTGGCAAAAGCTGCCGGATTGATCATGGAGCGTGGTGCCCGCAGTGTTCGCGCGGTTTGTACGCACCCGGTATTATCAGGCAACGCTTATGAAACTATTGAAAACTCGGTATTAACCGAACTGATAGTAACAGATACCATCCCACTAAAGCGCCCGAGTGATAAAATTAGGGTACTATCAACTGCCGACCTGTTTGCAAAGGCTATTGTCAATGTAAATGAACATGGGTCAATAAGCCAGTTGTTTAAGGTGGATTGATAGGCAAATAGTTCATGGTTCATAGTATCCATGGATGTGAATAAAAAAGTAATTAAGTAATTAAAGGTAAGTAGACCATCAACTATGATCTATGAACCATGAACTAACAATAAACAATAAATAAAAACAAATGAAATCAATTGCTATTAGCGGTTCTCCAAGAGAGAACGTAGGGAAACGCGATGCTAAAGAGCTGCGCTACCAGAGTTTGGTACCTGCAGTGCTTTACGGTGGTGCTACTCAAACCCACTTTTCAGTATCCGCAGCTGATTTGAAACCCGTAGTTTATACTCCGGATGTTCATTTCATCGATCTTGATGTTGCCGGTGTTAAAGCACAGGCTATTATTAAAGATATTCAGTTCCACCCGTTAACCGAACAAATTTTGC
>JAICMD010000242.1 GCA_025929405.1 Mucilaginibacter sp.
TGCGTCTTACCGGACAAAAAGAACTGCGCCCCGTTACCCAGTTTGCCCGTAAAGCGTTTTGGCATCCCATAAATGATTTACCTAAACTGGCTTTTGACCATAGCGAGATATTTAACCGCAGCCTTAACAAAGTGCGCCGCAGGTTAAGCTACCAGCCTATTGCCTTTGAGTTATTGCCCGAAAAGTTTACGCTCACCCAGTTGCAAGTATGTTATGAAGCTATTTTAAACAAGAAGCTGGACAAGCGTAACTTCCGCAAAAAAATGCTGAGCTACGGGTTTTTAAAACCACTGCCCGAAAAGCAGAAAGGCGTATCATACCGCGCGGCTAAACTATATAAGTTTGACAGGCGCAAGTATGCCAAGATATTTCAATCGGAGCTTAGCTAACGCTAAGCTAGGGATTAGAGATTAGTTAATTAGTGATTAGTACTATCTTATTTTAAAACTAATCAGTGGTCACCAATCACTAATCTCTATCCCCCAGATGATACTTCACCAGATTATCTATCGGCGAGCGGATGATGTTGCCCACCGTCATGCCATTTTCTGTAGCTACTTCTTCTAAAATATTCCTGAAATTATAGGCTACCGAGCCAATACAGTTAAAGGTGTAATTTTGGTAGTTGGGATAGTGGGTAACCAGGTTTTTAAAAAAATCCTGGAAAGAAGTTTTTACCAGGTTGTGGCTGTAGGCTATGTTTACGGTATTGTCATACACAAACTTGCTGAACTGCGCGCAAAAACGGCTGGCCAGTGGTTTGGTATATACCTCTTCGTTCACATCGTCTGGGGTTAGATGATAAGTTTTCCAAAAAACCTTGCGAACTTCTTCGGGCATATAACCGCGTAAATAATCTGCTAACAGTTTTTTACCGATATGGCAACCACTGCCCTCATCGCCTAAAATATAAGCCCCCGAATCAATATTCTGTATCACTTTTTCGCCATCGTACAAACAAGTGTTGGTACCGGTGCCCAATATGGCAGCAAAACCTTCGTTTTTACCAAGCACGGCGCGGGCGGCAGCAAGCATATCATGACCGATATTTATTTTAGCTTTAGTAAACACCAATTGCATTGCACGTTGCACATGCGCGCGCATTTCGTTTGTTGAGCAGCCAGCACCGTAATAATTAACCTCGGTTATTTTATCTATATTAAGATCATGCGGCAAATTCTGTTTAAGCGATTGCGTAATGTACTCTTCGCTTACAAAGTATGGGTTATACCCTTCGGTATTAAAATATACCTTTTTATGGTCGTCAGTAACCAGGCACCAGTTAGTTTTGGTGGAGCCGCCGTCAGCAATTAATATCATGAATGAAATATAGACTTTTTTTGTTTAGATGTAACCCGGACTTATGATGAATGTTTATTTATAATTGCCATTGTCACATTTAACCATATTTATTAGCTTTGCATCGTCCCGATACTTCGGGCAGGATGGTCTCATAGCTCAGCTGGATAGAGCAACAGATTTCTAATCTGTCGGTCTTTGGTTCGAATCCAAATGAGATCACACACAAAACAAAAAACCCTTCAAATTGTTTTGAGGGGTTTTTTATTTTGTGTTTTTGTTAAAATTACCGTACCTATTAACAACAGATGATGTTATTTATAGGTATATAAACCCTATCTAAACAGATATTCATTTTTTATTACCTTTAACTTTAATTTTTAACTCAACATTAAGTTATGAAAAAAATTTTATTGATTGCTGCTATCGTATTTAGTACGTTATCAGTTGAGGCACAAATACAAAAGGGTAATGTATTGGTGGGCGGCAATTTTGCCAACCTTAGTGCCGGGCTTAATAGTTCAAAAACATTTAGCCTTACACTTTCGCCAAAAGCCGCCTGGTTTGTTCAGGATAATTTGGCTTTAGGCGGATATGCCGATTTAGGAATATTAACAGCAAAAAATTCAAGTACTACAACTTTTTATGGCATTGGCGCATTAGGGCGTTACTATGCCGGTAACGACGCCAATGTATTAAAACACAGCCGCTTCTTTGGCGAGGCCACGGTTGGATTTGCAGGCACCAACGTAAGCGGTGGCGGCGGCAATACCAACGGCATAGGCATAGGTATAGGCCCGGGCTTTGCTTATTTTGTAACACCAAACATTGGCTTGGAAACCCTGCTTAAATATACCGGAGTAGCCGGTTTTGGGAATGTTACTTATCAAAGCAACATCGGCTTATCATTTGGCTTCCAGATTTATTTGCCGGGTAAAAGCACTGCCGAAAAAATTAAAAGCGATATAAAGTAAACTTTTATGCTATGTGACGCCCGAAAAATAGGCTGACTATTTTATGATGATACAAAGTTGTTAAAAGCCCTTTCCTATTCATTGAAAGGGCTTTTTTTATTAATTTATGTATGTCCTATCCAAAAAAATCGTCAGACGCTGATGGCTAAGTTTTTATTTACACCTGCCAATACTTATGCTGCGTATTTATTAATTTGCCAAACCAATTAAATCATCTAAAATACAATGAAGAAGTATCATACTTTTAAACAGCGTAACAGCCAAAATTTAATGTATAACGCAAAGGCGCTGCCCGATGTGGGCATAGCTAAAAGCTTAATTTGGGCCAAACCTGTTGCATTTAAAACATTGGCCCTGCTATTTTTATTGCTGATGAACAGGAGCATATTGTTGGCTCAAACTTTTACCAATCCTTTGCTTAATTCAGGACCCGACCCATGGGTTACCTATAACAACGGCTATTACTATTATACACACACCATGGGTAACAAACTGGTAATATGGAAAACCAGAGATATTACCAAACTTAACACTGCCGAGAAGAAAACTATATGGGTACCACCGCCGGGTAAGCCATACAGCAAAGACATTTGGGCGCCCGAACTGCATTTTTTACAGGGCAAATGGTATATGTATTTTGCTGCTGATGACGGCAACAATATTAGCCACCGGATGTATGTTTTGGAAAATGCGTCTGCCGACCCGATGGATGGCGAGTGGATATTTAAGGGCCAGGTGGGCGATGCTACCAATAAATGGGCCATTGACGGTTCGGTGTTTGAACATAAGGGCAAGCTGTATATGATATGGTCGGGCTGGGAAGGTGATACCAACGGGCAGCAAAATATTTATATAGCCCTGATGAAAAACCCATATACGGTAATGGGCGACAGGGTTAAACTCTCGGCACCTATTTATGAATGGGAACAGTATGGCGATCTTAAAGAACCAGGCTTAACCCATTTAAACGTAAATGAAGGCCCGGAGATATTAAAACATGGCAACAAGGTGTTTTTAGTATATTCATCAAGTGCCTGCTGGACGGATACTTATGCGCTTGGAATGCTAACCGCCAACGCCAACAGCAATTTGCTTGACCCTAAATCATGGACAAAATCAACGCAACCGGTATTTAAACAATCGCCCGAGAATAGTATATATGCTACCGGGCATAACTCATTCTTTAAATCGCCGGATGGCAAACAGGACTGGATATTATATCATGCTAATGCATTGCCGGGGCAAGGCTGCGGTAACAAACGGTCGCCACGGGCACAGCAATTTACTTGGTTAAAAAACGGAATGCCCGATTTTGGCATACCGCAAAAGGATGGGGTAGCCATGGCGGTACCATCAGGGACGAAGTAACTTGTAGTTGGGTAAAGCTTATGTATAGTAAAGTTCCTTTTAAGATATCTTTCAATACATAAAGCTTACTTGATAACTATTTTTTGCTCTGCACTGCCCACGTTGCCATTCATATTGCTACCCTCGGTAGTAATGGTGTAGGTAGCGGGTTGCCCTGCTGCATAAAAAGTCACCGTTGCTTTACCCTCTTTATTGGTTATAATATTGGGTTCCCAGTGAATGGTGGTACGTTGGTCATACGCAGCAGCTACTGCATTTTTAACTGGATATGCCGGACGGTAAAACGCTTTGGCTGAAACAGCAGGCACCGGTTTATATACAATATCAGCAACTGCCTTTTTCATAAATGGGCCCGTACCTGCCCGGGTGGTTATTTCTATAAACGGAACTGGAAACGTTATAGACCCACGCTCTCCTGTTGTTAAATATTCTTGTTCATATAACGAGGTATAAGCCTTTGACATGATCTCCACACCCTTAATATCATTGGATGTGTAGTAATTTAAAAGGTCATATACATCTTCGCCTCCTACAAAATTACGTAAAGGCAGACCGTCAAATATAAATAGACCTAATGCACCTACACCTGAATGAGAATGGGTAGCCAATCTTACAGCCAGATTAGTGGCATTAACGTTGATTTCCTCGGTACCTACAAAATAGCGTGTTGCCCGGCCAATGCCTTCTGTCCTGAAACCCTTTACCTTTTTTTTCAGTAATTCCAGTAAGGTTATGGGCTTTTCTTTAGCTATTTCATGTTCATCAATAACCTGATCGGCAACGCCGGTGCCATTTAGATTATGTGATCCGTTGACTATCCGCTTATCCCTTACCTGTACTTCTTTCAGCACATTGCCGGTAAGTCCTTCTAAACTTTCAACCTTCTCTATATTTTTTATTAATGTATCGGCTTTTGCCAGTTGGGTGCTGTTGGCATTGAGGTACCAGGGTACTTGCAGTTGGTTTTTTGAAAATTGCGGCCAGTCAGGTTTATTCAAGTCGATGGCATAGGTAGATGCCTTGCCTTTTGTATTCCTCGCCCTTATATACATCGCCGAATCGATCTGTGGAATATTTTGTAAAACAAAATTACCCGCATCATCCGTTTGTGTGTCCTGATTGTATACCGGCCTTAATGATAACAAGCTTACCGTAGCATTTTTTACACCGCTGCCGCCCAGGTTGGTTATCTTCCCGCTAATGGAGATATCCTTTTCTGCAGCAAACTCCGGCTTCTTTTCAGGTTGCAGGATATTCTTCCAGTTAAACCCCGTCCAGCCTTGCGTAAGTAATAGGTTGTCCAGTTCCTGTTGGTGATTATTTGTAAAATAATAGGCGGGATCCTCAACATTACCTTTCAAATCGCTGGTTAGCAGCATACCGGTAATTATAGATGTTTTGACAGTATCGTTATTTAACCGCATATCGTTTATCACACTCATGGAGAAGTTTCCCTGCACCGGGTTGTTATTGCTGTCTTTTACCTCTACATTCAAAGCTATGCTATCCTGTGTAGTATAA
>JAICMD010000280.1 GCA_025929405.1 Mucilaginibacter sp.
CCATAAGTAAGCAACAAGTTCTCGCGGCTGGTAATATTCATTCTATTATAGTTTAATGATGAGGTAAGGCTTATCCACTTACGCAGTTTTACCGAAACAGTAGTAACCGATTTAATAATATAGTCGTTACCATTGTTTAATGAACTTTGTAAAAAATTACTGCCATCCAAAACCACCAGATCGCCTTTAACGGCAAAATGAAAATTAAGCCTGAACGAATTGCGGTATGTATTATAATCAAGGTTGCCGCCCAGCAGGTTGCTCTTATCATACAAAACACCATCACTAAAATTTATATAGGCGCTTTTGGTATCAATAATACTGTAGGCTACACCCAGGCCGCCTAAAAACTGGTTGTTTATTTTTAACGAATAGCTGGTATTATAATTTAACAATCCCCAATAGTAAAACCGCGGCAAGGTTTTATAAAGGTTAAAAAATAATGACGAAGAAAAATCGCGGTTGGTAAGCGTGTTGTTCTGATTGCCGTAAACAAAGCTATTGGTGGTATTAAGCACAATATCCTTTTTTTTAATACCGAAGCTAAGCACGTTGTTTAATAAGTTGGCCCGCCCGTCATTGGTTTTATTGACAGAGCCTGTAGAGGTTAATGTACCATGATAGAATGTACTATCGTTATACTGCGCAAAAGCTGCCGGGATTAAAAAAAGCACAAAGGCAATAGTTAATACTTGCTTCATGCGGCAAAGCTATTAATTTAAAAAGAAACTACTGTTTACATGGTTGACAGATTAAAAGCTAATTTGGTTTTAATCTGTCAAAAATTCATTCCGTATTCACACTTCCGCATTCCGAATTATTAAATTTCTCCCTCCCGCTTCCGCATAAACCACTCGGCGGTTAATAACAAAAGTATCAGGATAAATATCCACTTCACATCAATAATATCATTGTAATGCTTGTTTTCATATACTACGGTTTTGATGCTTTCGTTTTTGCGTATCAGGTCGGGCAACTGGTCAAGTTCGGCCGGGTGCAGCATTTTGCCGCCGCTTTGGTGCGCAATGTTGCGTAATAGCTGATAATTAGCGGCGCTTTGTTTAAGCTCAAGGTTTAGCGGCTTAATAGTAAATTGTCCGCTTGCATTAAACAGGCGGTCGCCCAGTTTAGTATTGGCGGCATAGGTGTATTCGCCAACAGGCAGGGCACCTGCATCTAACTGGTAGCTTGTGCCGTTTTTACTAAACAGGTAGCTGTAATTTTTACCTGCCGTATTTTTAAGATTTATGCGTACGTCGGGTGTGTTAACAGGTTCAAGCGCATCATTATATAATTCGGCGTTAAGTATCACGTTTTCACCTTCGTCAAAAATATTTTTGGCAGGGTACACCCTAAACCGCTGGCTATTGGCGTTGGCGGTAAGGTATTGTACGCTTTGGCTAAATAATTCCTCTAAAGCATGATGATTACCATACATTTTAAACTCGGCAAGTTGCCAGCGCCACAGGCCCTCGCCCATAAGTACGGCTTCACGTTTGCCATTATCATTACCAAAAGCAAACAACGGGTAGCTGGTAGGCACCGAACCAATGCGCTGTTTAAATAATACATTGCCTGCCAGTATACTATAATTACCGTAAGGCGCCATCAGCGGCGGGAATTGTTTAATTTTTGTCCAGGTAGAATCGGAAAAAGTAAACGATGCAAAATCAGTAACGGGCTGTGCAAATACCTCCTGCATATCTGCCATGCCCAAAATGTTTAACCTGATAATTTTTTGCTGGATATTAAGCACCCCAATGTTGGTTTGCCCACCCGCTACAAACCATAATGGTGTTTTACCTTTTAGCTGATTGCTCAGTATGCCAAAGCTGTTAGGCGATAGCTGATAGAGTATAACCAAACTATAATCGCTGAATTTAACTCCGGGCAAATCAGTTACCAGGCCGGCTTTAACCTCGTAGTTTTTATTAGCCTCAATGGCCTGTTTTATTACTGTAATATCGGGGTGGGGGCTATCATAAAGCACCAGTATTTTTTGCTTTACATCCAATACCTCCACATAGATGGTTTCGTCATTATTTTGTACCGAAAGCTCATTTTTAACCGGGGCAATGTGGATGCTAAATTTGCGAATGCCTTTTTTATCGGCGCTCAATTTTAACGGAACAACTGTTTTAAACGCATCAGAGTTTACAGCAATAATCTGATTAAACACCTGCCGCCCATCTTCAGTTACGGTAAGGCGCATATTTTCGCCCTTGCTTTGATATGCTTCAGCTAAAACTTCTATTTCAAAATCATTGCCCAGGTAAGCGGTTTTGTTGTAATTAATATTACCCACCAACAAATCGCGGCGGGGAATGGTATCGCCCAGGGCAATAGTATAAATGTTTGATTTAATGTTGCGTGCCTCATACTGCGGATCGCTGCCCTGGTTGTATGAGCCATCAGTAGCCAGTATTACCGCGCCGATATTTTGGTTAACAAAGCGGTCGTTCAATCCGCGTAGTGCTGCAGAAATATCGGTTTGCTTGCCGCTAAAACCGGTTGATAGTCCTTCGTTAATATCGCGGGTAAAATTAAACTCGCGTACATCATATTGATCGCCAAGCTGGTTTTTAAGTTTAGCCAGCTCGGTAACAAACTGTTTGGCATCAAACCCTTTTTGCTTAAATGTGTTGATGGATTGCGAATTATCCTGCGCAATTAACACCAGGGGCTTTTCTGGTTTGTAATTTACCGACTGTATAAGAGGTGATATCAGCAAAAAAGCTATCAATGCCACTACAAAGGCACGTGCCGCAAATAAAGCTTTGCGCACTTTTAGCCCAAGGCTCACAGGTTGGCGATACAGCAGCCAGGCATATAATAGCCCCAATAGCAAACATACAGGTACCCACCATCCCGAAACAGCCCCCCAGGTTATTGAAAATAATAGCATTAGCAGGTTTTATATAGTATGTATAACTAATACATACGTAATGCAAAATGCAAAATTATTATGAATGATTATGATTTTTGAATGTAATAAGTTTGTGAGAGGTTGGCCCTTTTACTAAAGTAGAACTTTTAAAATGCCCTTTATTGACTCGCCCCGACGGTGCTATGCTTGTCGACCCTCTCTCCGCTACGCGCAAAGAGGGTTGGGCAAAACAAATTCGAAATTGAAAATCCGAATTCCGAAATAAAAATTAAAGCATTCCCCCATCAACCGGAATAACCTGTCCGGTGATATAGGTTGCCATATCTGATGCAAGAAAAACGCAGGCATTGGCAACGTCCTCAGTTTCGCCGGCGCGTTTAAGCGGTATACCGGCTTCCCAGCCTTCAACTATTTTAGGGTCAAGCACGTCGGTCATTTCGGTGCGGATAAAGCCCGGGGCTATCACGTTAGTACGTATATTGCGCGAACCAAGTTCCTTAGCCATTGATTTGCTGAAGCCGATGATGCCCGCTTTTGAAGCCGCATAATTGGCCTGCCCGGCATTGCCGTCAACTCCAACTACCGAACTCATATTAATAAATACACCTTCGCGGTTTTTCATCATCACTTTTGATGCCGCTTTGGTAACGTTGAAGATGGATTTAAGGTTTACTTCCAGCACTTCATCCCATTGTTCCTCGGTCATACGCATCAGCAGGCCATCTTTGGTGATGCCGGCATTGTTAACCACAATATGCAGGGTGCCAAAATCGGTTATGATATCATTAATCAGTTTATCAGCTTCGTTAAATTTTGAGGCATCGCTGCGGTAACCCTTTACTTTAGTACCAAAACTTTGCAGTTCCTGTTCCAGCGCCTGGCCCTTTTCAACAGATGACAGATAAGTAAATGCTACATTGGCGCCATGTTCGGCAAATTTCTCAGCAATTTTTCGGCCTATACCTTTTGATGCGCCGGTTATTAACGCGGTTTTTCCTTCTAATAATTTCATAAACTTAAAAAAATCCGTTTCGGGCGGTGAAGATAGCTATTTAACAGGAAAGTAGAAAAGTTAGCAATATTTAGTTGCGGTTTGCAGTTGGTATAAATGGTTAATCAAAAATATTGTGTTAACTACGTAACAGTTTTGTTCATTTTTTTGCAATCGATTACATAAGTTATTAACTTGGGTGCAATTAAGGTTATTGTCTGTAATAACCTACCCAACAAACCAAGGATAACCAAACAAGATGA
>JAICMD010000054.1 GCA_025929405.1 Mucilaginibacter sp.
GGTGGCATCCCTTATGATAAATGGTTCATTAACCTGTATACTAAAGGCAATGTGGGCGCGGCATCGGTTTATTTAATGATTGATGAACTGTTCCATAGCGGCAGACTGAAAAAAGGCGAGAAGATATTATTGCTGGTACCTGAAAGCTCGCGTTTCTCATACATGTACGCATTGCTAACGGTTTGTTAATTCAATCCCTCCTAAAATGAAAAAGGAAGATGTTCCGCAGGATGTAAGCGCCCTGGGTAAAATTACCAAGGAGGTTTGCTATGCTACGGATACTTCGGGCAAGTACACTACCCAGTTAAGCAAAGGTTGGGATGTAAAGATTACCGCGCTTGATAAAGCCTGGGAAGATATTGACGACCGTATTGCTGCCGCCCGCCAAAAAGTGCTGAATGGCGAGGCAAGTCCCTTATTGTTTTTTATGGAACGCGGTATTATGGACCTGAGCCTGCTGGCTGATTATACCGGGTTTTGGCAATGGCAGATAAAACGCCATCTTAAACCGGATGTATTTAAAACCCTATCCAACAAAAAGCTGCAGCGTTACGCCGAAGTGTTTAACGTAAGTGTGGATGAATTAAAAACTATGAGGGCGGATGAAAAAAAATAGCAGGCATAAGCCAAGCGCGATTCCCTCCCGGAGGGAGGGTGCAGGGAGGGATTTGGTCCGCTATGCAACCCCTTTCTCCTCCTTCCCCAAGGAAGGAATCGCACAGCCCCAACCCCCAAATAATTTGTCTGATGGAGTTTAACCACATACAAGCTGCGCATTGCGAAAACGGTGTAACCACCAGTCTGCTGAAAAATATTGGCGTTAACCAAATTACCGAGCCGCTGGCTTTTGGCATTGGCGCGGGTTTGTTTTTTGTTTATATCCCCATCATCAAAATAAATAACGGGCCGGTAATTGCGTTCCGCACGCTGCCAGGTTTAATATTTAATCGTACTTGTAAAGCATTGGATATCCCCGTGGTGCGCAAAAAATTCAGTTCGCGCGAAAAGGCCGAAGCTTTTTTAAGGGAGCAGATAGCACAGGGCCGCCCCGTTGGGTGCCAGGTTGGAGTTTATTACCTAAGTTATTTCCCAAAGGAATATCGTTTTCACTTTAATGCCCATAACCTTATAGTTTATGGCAAGGAAGACGATAACTACCTGATAAGCGACCCGGTAATGGAAACGCCAACCACACTCACCAGCTACGAGTTGGAACGTGTGCGTTTTGCTAAAGGTGCGTTGGCACCGAAGGGGCAGATATATTATCCATTGGCTAACCGCCCGGTTACCAACGAGCAGATAAAGCGGGGCATAAAAAGCGGCATCGAAAAAAATGTGCAAAACATGCTGTATATACCCGGGCCGATAGCCGGCGTAAGCGGCATAAAGTTTACGGGGAACCGTATCAAAAAATGGCGCGATAAATTAGGATTAAAACAAGCCGGGTTATACTTAGCCCAATTGGTGCGTATGCAGGAAGAAATTGGCACAGGTGGCGGCGGTTTCCGTTATATTTACGGCGCATTTTTGCAGGAGGCACATGCCTACAATCAAATGGACGAACTGCTGGATATATCCAACCTGTTTACCCAATCGGGCGATTTGTGGCGCGAGGCGGCCGTGCATGCCGCAGGTATTTACAAGGGCCGCTTAGGCAGCCAGGAAGATTTTAACCAAATGGGCGATTACCTGCTTGAAATTGCCGAAATTGAGCGAAACGCTTTTACCCAACTTAAAAATTTAAACTGGAGATAAATGGAAACCTTTGCCGTTGATATACAAAACATGGGTTTCCGTTATCCGGGTAACGAGGATGTATCATTTAGCAACCTTAACCTGAAGGTTAAAAAAGGTGAACGCTTTGGTTTATTTGGGCCAAACGGTGCGGGTAAAACTACTTTAATGAATTTAATGACCGGCGTTTTGCGGGTTAATGAAGGCAGCATCATGATACTCGGTAATAAGGTAGGTCATCAGGATAAAAAGGTAAATAAGCTGTTCGGTTTTGTGCCTCAGGATTTTTCATTTTACCGCGAACTATCCCCTGCCGAGAACCTGGAATTTTTTGGTGCCTGGGCCGGATTAAATCAAACACAAATAAAACAACGCACGGACGAACTGCTGTATATTTTAGGTTTGGCAGATGTGCGTAATAAAGCCGTCGAGAAATTTTCGGGTGGGATGAAGCGCAGGGTAAACCTGGCTATTGGCGTTATCCATAACCCGCAGGTATTGTTTTTAGATGAACCCACTGTTGGTGTAGATGTGCAAACCCGCCATGCAATTATGAACTATCTGCGTACGTTAAACGAGCGGGGTACTACTTTGATATATACCTCGCACCAGTTAAACGAGGCCGAGGACCTTTGTCAGCATATAGCCATGATAGATAACGGGCAGATCATCACCCAAGGCGATATTGACGATGTACTGGCGGCACACAGCCAGGAATCGTTAGAACAATTATTTATTAACCTAACGGGCAAAGCCTACCGCGACTGATGTTTAAACTCTGGGCCACCATACGAAAGGATGTGCGTGTTTTGCTTCGCGATAGGGTAGGCATAGCGCTGATGTTTGTAATGCCCATTATTTTGGTGGTAGTGGTAACCAGTATTCAAAACAGCACCTTTCAGTTAGTAAATAAAAACCGTTTACCCATACTTATTTGCAATCAGGATACTGGGCAATCAAGTAAACAACTGGTAACGGCTATTGATAAGATTGGCATGTTCCGCGTAGCGCAATTATCCGGCAAGCCAGATGAAAAACAAATTGCGGATGCCATGCACAATCAGGATGCTATGTTAGGCATTGTTATCCCCGCTAACTTTTCGGCGAGGGTAAAGGCCAAATCAAAAAACGTGGCAGGTAAAGCCATGACCACTTTTGGCTTACAGGGCGATTCGACCCCAAAAAAAGTAAGCGATGTTGACCCGCTAACGCTATATTATAACCCCATCTTGCAGGAATCATTACGCTTATCAGTTAAAGGAGCATTGCAAAGTGCTTTGCAAATGGTGGAGAGCCGCGAAACACTGCGCACCTTATACTTCGCCATAAACGATACCCCGTTACCCGAAAAACTTGAAAATGAGATGTTGAACAACCGCACCGTCATTAATGAGGTTCCAGTATCTAAAGATGGCACAAGACAAACGCCAAATGCCACACAACATAACGTACCTGCATGGACCATATTTGCCATGTTCTTCGTCATCATGTCATTAGGTGGAAGCGTAGTGCGCGAGAAAGTAAGTGGTAGTTTTATCCGCTTAAAAACTTTGCCTACGAATTATGCGGTGGGTTTGCTGTCTAAACAAATAACCTACCTAGGCGTTACCATGCTGCAGGCATTGGTAATATTCAGCATGGGTATATGGCTGTTCCCGTTTTTTGGGTTGCCTGCATTAAATTTACCGTCGGATATCCTGGCGCTGGTTATAACTACTATCGTTTGCGGATGGTGCGCGGTAAGTTATGCTATTTGCGTTGGTGTATTCTCGCAAACACAGGAACAGTCGAACGGTTTTGGGGCAGTATCTATAGTTATCCTCGCCGCTATAGGCGGGTTAATGGTACCCAGTTTTGCCATGCAGGGCGCATTTAAGTCGGCGGCAGATATTTCTCCAATGCACTGGTGCCTTGAAGCATATTATACCCTGTTTTTACAAGGCGGAAAATTAGCCGACATTATAAACAACTTAATACCGTTATTTGCTATTACTTTAGTGATACAGTTTATCACCTATTTAGGACTAAAAAGAAAGAATTTAATATAACATGGAAACAGCCGAATTAAAGGAACAACTAAAAAAACAGATCATACAATTTTTAAACCTTACCGACCTTACCCCGACTGATATTAAAGATGACGAACCTTTGTTTGGTGATGGCCTGGGGCTGGATTCTATCGACTCGCTGGAACTGATTGTACTACTAAAAAAGGAATATGGCATCACTATTAATGATCCTAAAGAAGGCCGTAAAGCATTAACGGATGTTAATACAATGGCTGCTTATATTGAGGCTAACAGAAAGTAACTACCGCAAATAAACTGCATCCTCCTCGCCGGGTTGGTTAAGTACCACATCCACGTGTTGTTTAATGATGGTAGATAATGCAATTCCTGCATAATCGGTAGTTATCGGGAAGCTTTTGTGATTACGGTCGACCAGTACCACGGTGCGTAACTTTTTAAGCGGTGCATTCAAAAATACCCCGAAGCCATAGGCTAAAGCCTTGCCACTGTTTAATACATCATCCACCAAAACAACTACCTTGTGATTGCAATCACTAATATCAAAGTCATATTTGGCGTTAAGGCTGGTGCTGTTACGATCGATCTCAAGCGTTAACAGTTTGCTTTTAAACGGGGCTATCTTATCCAATATATCTTTTAAGCGCTGGGCAATATGCGTGCCGCGCGGCAGCATACCTGCAATAAGTATTTCTTTTTCGTCAAAGTTATCTTCCAGTATCTGGTAAGCAATCCGATCTATCTTTTGCTGTATCTGTTGCTGGTTTAGTATAAGGAGTTGTTTATCGGGCATGGTACTTGGTAGTTGGTAATAGTTGTAAAAGGTTGTAAAGCCTCTCAACTCATCAGTAAAATTAAAAAATATATAGCATACTCCAACCTTTATAACTTTCCCAACATGTATACATCATTACTCTTTCCCATACGGCACAAATACAAAATTTGCACCCTCGGGGGTTACTACAAACACACAGATAAATTCATCAGCATCCTTGTAGTTATCTATAAATCGTTGTTTAAGTTCTTTTTTAATAACGCCGCGTTCCACAAATTCTTCCAGCGTGCTGGCGTGTATGCTCCAGTTGGTATTTAAATCGTGGCGATCTAATATAAGCTCACCTAATGAAAGTTCATGCTGATGGGCTATGAATATGGGATAGTGCGATAATCCCTCAACCCGTATCTCCATAGCCACTTCGCGAATAGATTCCCCAAAAAATTTCAGGTCTTTCTCCAAACTCACCAGCGGGCTTTCCTGCTTAGGCTGTCCGCCGTTGTTATTACCTTCGTTTAAAAGTTCTTCTGGTTGCATAGTGTTTCTTTTTTGTCTGAACCATGATTTTAGGATCAAAGTATTTTTATTATTCCTTCAATCTTGATTCCTGCTTCTTGACTCTTAGTTCTGCTTTAATTCTAACAGTACCACGTTCTCCACATGCTGCGTATGCGGAAACATGTCCACCGGCTGTATCTTTACCGTGTTATATTTCTCTTTAAGTACCAGCAAATCCCGCGCCTGTGTGGCAGCGTTACAGCTTACATATACAATTTTTTTAGCTTCTATCTCCATCAATCGGGCTACAACATCCGGGTGCATGCCTGCCCTTGGCGGGTCAGTTATCACAACATCCGGTTTGCCATGCTTCGCTACAAACTCTGCCGATAGCACATCCTTCATATCCCCCGCATAAAATTTGGTATTAGTGATATTGTTTATAGCACTGTTTATTTTGGCATCCTCTATAGCGCTGGGCACATACTCAACCCCTACAACCTGGCGCACACTGCCTGCAATAAAGTTGGCTATCGTGCCCGCACCGGTATAAAGGTCGTAAACTAATTCATTGCCTTTAAAACCCGCAAAATCGCGGGTTATTTCATATAAGCGCTGGGCCTGTATACTATTGGTTTGGTAAAAGGATTTTGGTCCTATCCTGAACCTTATACCATCCATTTCCTCATGTATAAACTCCGGACCGCGATAGGCCACAACCTCCTGATCAAAAATTGTATCGTTCTTCTTTTGGTTTACAATGTACAGTAACGACGTAATTTCCGGGAACCCGCTCTCAATAAACTCCATCAGCTTATCAATCTCATTCTGCGTAGAATAAGCAAATACTACAATCACCATCAGCTCGCCGGTGCTGGCCGTGCGGATAATCAGGTTACGCAGCGCGCCGGTATGCTGGCGCAGGTCGTAATAGGTATAGTTGTTTTGTTTAGCAAAATTGTCAATACTATTGCGCAGGGTATTGCTCGGGTCGGCTTGCAGGTAGCAGTGGCGCACGTCCAGTATCTTGTCAAACCTGCCGGGTATGTGGAAGCCCAGGGCGTTCATATTCAACATTTCGTTATCCTTACTCTCGCCATCACATAACCAGCGCTTATTGCTGAAGGTAAACTCCAGCTTGTTGCGGTAGTAGCGGTCTGCAGGCGAGGGCATTATTGGCAGCATGTTCTCCACGTCAATCTTAGCCAACCTGCTCAGGGCATCAGCTACGGCTTTTTGTTTAAACTGTAACTGTGCGGCATACGTCATGTGCTGCCATTTGCAACCTCCGCAGGTGCCAAAGTGCTCGCAAAAAGGCTCTATACGATGTGTCGATGGCTGTTTTAGCGAAACTATCTTAGCCTCGCCAAAGTTTTTTTTGCTGCGGTATACCTGCACATCGGCCACATCGCCGGGCACAGCTTTTTCAATAAACAGCACATACTCGGCAGCTTTGCCTACGCCCTTGCCTTCCTCGGCAATATCAATAACGGCCACATCCTCAAAAACCTGGTTATAGGGTATTTTGCTCATTGCGGCAAAGGTAAGGGTTAGTTCGCAGTTTTCATAAGTAAGCAGGGCGGGCGTAAAACTCTTTATCGTTCAACTCGCTATTGGCAGCTTCAATTTGCTGGTAAAGCGGTTTAAGTTAAAGATAGATTCGGCAAAATATATTGGTTCATAAAATGTAATGGTGGTAGTATAAAAATCAGCACCTAATTAAGTATAATATTGACCATAAAATATTAACATAAATAGGAGAGTAGCAAACAAAAAGCCTCCAGTTTTGCTGGAGGCTTGTAGACCGAACGCACGAAATGTCGAACTTTTTGGACGACTTGAACGCAATTAATTCACTATAACAAGTTATTCATGTGTATGCAATACTCATTTATTGTTAGGTAAGGTCTTTAACCATGATATCATTGTATCATAATATCCATCACATACTTCGTTCTTCGTAAGCTTTTCTCTATAACCACCCGTTGTAGATTTAAGAATGTTGTGATTGCCATTAGGGAAGGTTTTTATTGTTAGTTGTGACTTGGAATTTTTACCAAGCGTTTTTTTGTAAAGCTTTATAGTTCTATGCCAATCTACCTGACTATCTTTTTCACCGAAAATGGCCAAGACCGGACAATTAATTTTAGTAAGTATTTTTTCAAAATTTGGAATATATACTTGCGGGCCTGTCTTTTCGTCTACAATGGTTTCACCTGTTTGAAATGTTTTTTGAAATTTAATGAAGCCGTCCTCTGTTGGTTTACTATTATTTGACATGAATATATAAAACGGGTCATTTCGAAGATTTTCAGTAGCCTTCAATTTCTCTTCAAAAGTACCTCCGCGCCGTGCAATATCAAACCCGTTTTGCCATTCACTCATAAGCTTTCGTGTCTCTTCTTTACTTCTGCCTTCGATTAAGAAATTCTTTTCCAAAAGGTACCCGTAATTTTCTTTATCATCTGTTCCGCTTACCGATATCCAAAATTTAATCTCGGGAAAATCAGAAATCATCAAAGGACATATCCACCCTGCACGACTATGGCCCCAAAGCCCAATTTTTTCTGACCCGGGAATATTCCTGCGTTTTAATTCTTTGATAGCTTCTATGCCTTCCTTCGCACTGCTTTGTACAGTTTGATTGGCATCAAACACACCTTCGCTTTTGCCACAGCCGGCTTTATCCCATATATAACAAGCAAATCCTTCCTGAACAAAACGGTTACGTAATTCGGCATTCCATTTCCAGGCAACCATATTTGTTTGTCCGCTGCCCGGTATAAGTATGATGAGCCCCGAAGGCGCCTTAGTCGCAGGTAAGTCAAATATTCCGCTTAGTTTCTTGCCTTCGAATATGAAAGATAATGTATCAGTAGTAGCGCTTGCCTTAGCTAATACTTGCTGGAAAATACCAAGGAGTAACAATAAAATGAATTTTTTCATGATAAATTTAGGCTGTGGGACTCTGTTATCACCACATCGTAATTTAGCAAAATATGTTTTAAACAAAAAAGCCACTCTTTCGAGTGGCTTTATTAAATGTAGCCCGTAGGGGAATCGAACCCCTGTTTCAAGAATGAAAATCTTGCGTCCTAACCCCTAGACGAACGGGCCATTTTTTATAAGGTATAACCCTTATTTTGGGACTGCAAAGATATACGTTTACGGATAATTTAAAAATAAAACTTCAAAAAAAATTATGCCTGCGGCACATTCAACTAAATGATACCCTTTTGTGCTGTTTAAATACTATCAAACAAAAATGGTTTAAGGGCAATTGTTAATCTGTAATTAAGCCTTATATTTATTTTTAAAACCAAACAATACCTATGAAAGCTACTTGGAACAATCAGGTTATTGCCGAAAGCGACGATACTATAGTGGTAGAAAACAATCACTACTTCCCGCCCGAAAGTGTTAAAAGCGAATTTTTAAAACCATCTGATACACATACTACCTGCCCGTGGAAAGGCTTGGCATCTTATTATACTTTAAACATTGACGGTCAGCAGAACCTTGATGCAGCCTGGTATTACCCTGAACCAAAAGAAGCGGCTGCCAATATTAAGAACCATGTTGCCTTTTGGAAGGGTGTACAAATAACGGACTGATATGCAACAATACGACGCTATAATTATTGGTGCAGGGCAGGCGGGCGTTCCCTTAGCCAAAAAACTGGCCAATGCGGGCAAAACCGTTGCACTTATTGAAAAACGCTGGGTGGGCGGCACCTGTGTTAATGACGGCTGTACACCTACCAAAACTTGGGTAGCATCAGCAAGGGCGGCTTATATGGTTGCTAATAGCGCGGCACTTGGCATTAGCATTAAGGGCTTTAAAGTGAATATGCCGCGCATAAAAAAGCGCAAGGATGATATTGTGCTCAATGCCCGCAAAGGCAGCCAAAAAGCGTTGGAATCTACACCCAATCTTGACTTGATATTTGGCGAAGCTACCTTTACCGGCGATAAAACTTTAACAGTCACCTTAAACAAAGGCGGAAAAACAGAGCTACGTGCCGATTGGATATTTATCAATGCAGGAGCTAAGACTATCATTCCGCCGGTTAAGGGTTTGCAGGATGTTGGTTATTTAACTTCTACCTCTATTTTGGAATTGAATAAAGTGCCCGAACATTTGCTGATTATTGGTGCTAATTACATCGGGATGGAGTTTGGGCAGATGTTCAGGCGGTTTGGAAGTAAGGTTACTATGCTTGAAAAGTCGCCCCGGGTTTTAGGAAGGGAAGATGCCGATATAGCGAATGCTATGCTTGATATTTTAACCGACGAAGATATTAAGATCCATACTAATGCACAGGCTATCAGCTTTAAAAAAACGTCAAAGGGGAATATTAAAGCCGCTGTTAAAGTTGGCCAAACAGAACTAAGCATTAAATGTACGCATGTGCTGGTAGCTGCCGGTCGTGCGCCGCAAACGGATGCACTGAACCTAAAGGCGACAGGTGTAAAAACTAATGACAAGGGCTACATCAAAGTAAACGATAAACTGGAAACCAATGTGCCGGGTATTTTTGCCCTGGGCGATGTAAAAGGCGGCCCGGCGTTTACGCATATTGCCTATAACGATTATACCATTGTGTACCGCAATTTAATAGAGAAGCAAGACCTATCCGCTAAAGATCGCCCTGTGCCTTACTGTATGTTTACCGACCCGCAACTGGGTCGTATTGGTATAACTGAAGATGAAGCGAAAAAGAAAAAGCTAAAAAATATAAAAACCGTGGTGTTGCCTATGACTCATGTGGCACGTGCTGTTGAGGTTGGCGATACTCGCGGCTTAATGAAAGCTGTTGTAAATACCCGAACCAAAAAAATATTAGGTGCGGCGGTTTTGGGCACCGAAGGCGGCGAAATTATGAGCGTACTGCAAATGGCTATGGAAGGTGGCATTACGTACGACAGGATACGCTATTGTGTATTTGCACATCCAACCTACTCGGAGTCGCTGAATAATTTATTTATGAAGCTGGATGAATAGTTGGCGAAGACTCATCCGGTTTGCGCTACGCTGGACTTCTCTCTGCGGCAAGCCACAAAAGGGCTTTGTACGCCTTAGCCCTCTTTCCGCCAAAGGCGAAGAGAGGGCTAAGGCGAGTGAAACGATGTCGGGGTGAGTAGACATGATTTGAATATCCGATGATAAAAGTTGAACAATTAACCAAAGTATTTAACAGCGTTAAGGCAGTTGATGATATTTCCTTCGAAGTGAAAGAGGGCGAGAACCTGGTATTGCTGGGTACCAGCGGCTGTGGCAAAACCACCACGCTTAAAATGCTTAACCGGTTAATTGAGCCTACCAGCGGACAGATATTCATCAACGGAAAAAACATACAGCAGCAACCACCGGAAGAATTACGCCGGGGTATTGGCTATGTGCTGCAAAATAATGGGTTGTTCCCGCATTATACCGTTGCCGAAAATATTGCCGTTGTTCCGCAATTATTAAAATGGGGAAAGGCGAAGATTGATAACAGGGTTAATGAGCTAATGGAAAAGCTGCATCTGCCTGTCGGATATTTGAATAAATATCCGCACCAGCTAAGCGGCGGACAGCAGCAGCGTGTAGGGTTGGCAAGGGCATTAGTGGCCGACCCGCCTGTTTTGCTCATGGACGAACCATTTGGCGCGCTTGATAATGTTACCCGCTCAAAAATACACGAAGAGTTTAAAAGCCTTGACGAACTGAAACGCAAAACTATTATCCTGGTAACACATGATGTGCAAGAGGCTTTTGAGCTTGGCGACCGTATATGCTTAATGGATAAGGGAAAAATTATACAGGAAGGTACCCCGGCCGAATTGTTGTTTAACCCTGTCAATGATTTTGTAAAGGAGTTTTTAAAGCACCAACGGCTACAGTTGGAGTTAAAGTTAGCCCCCCAACTCCCTAAAGGAGGAACTCCGGAGGCTAATGTATGGGAAGGCTTGGAACAATTGAAGTTTGATGGTTCAAAGAACAGTCAGGCAAAATTTGAGCAGTTAATGGCGGCGTTTTATAATTATAAAAAAGCACAGCCGCATGAATGAGCAGCAACAAAGCTTATGGAGTTTTATGGCGCAGCAGCACGACAAATTGCTTACCCAAACTCTGCAGCATATCGGGCTTACTTTTATTTCATTGATTATAGCTGTATTGGTAGGTTTGCCGCTGGGAATATTCATCTCCCGAAGAAAAAAATTATCAGGCACTGTTTTAGGCGTTGCCGGGGTATTACAAACCATACCGAGCATTGCGCTTTTAGGTTTTATGATACCCTTGCTGGGTATAGGTGCCAAACCTGCTATTGTGGCTTTGCTGCTTTACGCATTGTTGCCCATCATCCGCAATACTTATATGGGCATTACCGGGGTTGATGCTTCGGTAAAAGAAGCTGCTGTAGCCATGGGCATGACCAAACAGCAAATCCTGTTAAAGGTTGAACTGCCGCTGGCTATGCCGATTATTTTAGCGGGAATCCGTACGGCTACGGTTATTAATGTGGGTGTGGCTACGCTGGCATCCTATATAGCGGCAGGTGGTTTAGGTGAATTTATCTTCGGCGGTATATCCTTAAATAATACCAATATGATACTGGCGGGGGCTATCCCTGCAGCATTACTGGCTATAGTATTTGATTTTTTGCTGTCGCGATTACAATCCCTCAACCTAAAAAAATTGAAAGCTGCAACAGCCGCATTGCCAGTAGCAGTTTTACTGATGGCTTCTTTTTATTTTATTCCATCAGCTTATGGCGGCAAACTCACCGCAGGGTTTACGCCCGAGTTTATGGGCCGGCAGGATGGTAATCTGGGCCTGCAAAGCAAATATGGGCTAAAGATACATACCATCGTCATTGGCGATGCTGTAATGTATAAAGCTGCCTATGAAAAAGAGCTTGATGTAATTAGCGGCTATTCAACCGACGGGCGGCTAAAAGCTTATGATCTGGTGGTTTTGCAGGATAATAAGCGGATATTCCCACCCTATTACGCTGCCCCGATTGTGCGCGAGGATGCATTACAGCACTTTCCCGAACTTGAAAACACATTAAATATGTTATCTGGCAAAATAAATGATAGCGTGATGACCGAATTAAATTACCGCACTGACTATCTTCACCAAACGCCCGGACGTGTGGCTAAAGATTTTTTGGTAGCTAAAAATTTATGGCGGCCGGAACGTAACGGACATGCAGGCACCGTGCGCATTGGCTCAAAGATTTTTGGTGAGCAATATATTTTAGCCAATATGTACAGCATGCTGATAAAAGGTTATACCGATTATGAAGTGGCTACCAAAACAGGCTTGGGCGGCACCAAAATATGTTTTGACGCATTAACCAATAACCAGATAGACCTTTACCCGGAATATACCGGAACAGGTTTGCTGGCTATAATTCAGCCTGATAAAAAGACGGTTGATTCTTTATCTGTTGATAAGGATAAAACCTATAGCTATGTTAAAAACGTATTTACTAAATATTATCATATTAAATGGCTGCAGCCAATTGGCTTTAATAATGCTTATGCCTTAATGATGCGAAAAAAACAAGCATCGCAATTGAATGTTAAAACTATATCTGACCTAAAGAGATACCTGGACAGTAAATAATGGATATACTAAACCGTTACAAACAAGTACGTAAACTAACCGAAGCCATCTGTGCCCCACTGCAAACAGAGGATTATGTGGTGCAGCCGGTGGTTGATTGTAGTCCGCCTAAGTGGCATATTGGGCATACTACCTGGTTTTTTGAGACCTTTATATTGAAACCCTATTTTATGGGTTACCAGGAATACAATACTGATTATAACTTTGTGTTTAACAGCTATTATGAATCGGTAGGTAACAGGGTTATCCGTACGGATAGGGGTAATCTTAGCCGCCCAACTGTTGCCGAAATTTATCGCTACCGTGAGTATGTAGATGAGGCTATGGAAAGGTTTTTATGTGCTGAGCCACCCACAGGGGTTAAAGAGTTGCTGATACTTGGCTTAAATCATGAAGAGCAGCACCAGGAGCTGTTGTATACAGATATTAAATACATACTGGGGCATAACCCATTGTTCCCGGCTTATGATAAAAACTATGCATCACCAAAAACAGAACAAGTAGAAGGCGATGAATTTATACCAATGGCTGAAGGTATTTATGAGATAGGGTTTACAGGCGACGGTTTTTGTTTTGATAATGAATTAAACCGCCACAAGGTATATTTAAATACCTATGCTATAAGTCCGCAGTTGGTAACTAACGAAGAATATCTTGAATTTATGAATAGTGGCGGTTACCATGATTTCCGCCACTGGCACGCCGAGGGGTGGGATTGGGTAAATAAAAACAAAATTCAATCGCCATTATACTGGCATATAATAAACAATGAATGGTATAATTATACTTTTCATGGCTTGGGCCCTATAAAGCCCGATGATCCTGTTTGCCATATAAGCTATTACGAGGCTTATGCCTATGCGTCCTACAAAGGCATGCGCCTGCCTACCGAGTTTGAGTGGGAGGCCGCATCCTCAAAATTTAAATGGGGCAAAAGCTGGGAGTGGACCGAAAGCGCCTACCTGCCTTATCCCGGTTTTGCTAAAGCATCGGGCGCCATTGGCGAGTATAACGGCAAATTTATGGTGAACCAAAAAGTTTTACGCGGAGCATCAGAGGTTACATCGCCGGGGCATAGCCGCAATACTTACCGCAACTTTTTTGCCCCTTATTTACAATGGCAGTTTACGGGTATCCGCTTGGCCAAATAAAAATTTATCATCTGCACTATGAATACATTAACAAACCAAATCTTAACCAATCAGGCAGAAAAAAGCAGCCGTCAGCAGTTTTTTGATGATGTAATGAAGGGGCTGCAGGCCTCGCCAAAGTACATGCAATCCAAATATTTTTATGATGCCGCGGGCGATAAGCTTTTTCAGGATATCATGAATTGCGAGGAGTATTATCCTACCAATTGCGAACTGGAAATATTTGCTGAAAGAACCATGGACCTTGCCAACGCCATACTGGTTGGCGGCGATGGGTTCGATTTGATAGAACTTGGTGCAGGGGATGCCATGAAATCAAGCTATTTATTACAGCACCTGTTGGAAGAAGGCGTTGATTTCAACTATATACCCATCGATATATCGGCCCATGTAATTGATTATTTAACCAGCACGCTCCCTGTAACCATGCCCGATTTGAAGATTACCGGCTTAAACGGCGATTATTTTGAAATGCTGCAAAAGGCCGCTGCCGGCTCAAGCAGACGAAAGGTAGTACTGTTTTTGGGGTCGAACGTGGGAAATATGCCGGTGGAGAATGCGGCAGAATTTTGCGCCGAGTTACGCAGTCACCTGTCAGTAAATGATATGGCGCTGATAGGTATCGACCTGAAAAAGAATCCTAAAACTATATTGGCGGCTTATAATGATAAGGAAGGTATCACCAAAAAGTTTAACCTTAACCTGCTGGAGCGTATAAACCGCGAGTTAGGGGCCGATTTTGATTTATCGCAATTTGATCATTATCCTACCTATGACCCAGAAACTGGATCATGTAAAAGTTACCTGGTGAGTTTAAAGGACCAAACCGTAAAAATTAACGGCAGTGCCCCAATCCGGTTTGCCAAAAACGAACATGTTTTTATGGAGATATCACAAAAATATACTGTTGTACAAGCCGATAGTTTAGCCTTGAGCGCCGGATTTAAAACTGATGGACATTTTTACGATAGCAAAGGTTGGTTTTTGGATGTGGTGTGGATAGCAAAATAGTATTAACTTATTTGTTATAAAAGAATTTCAGTATTTGCCAATCATAATCTTAATTTTGGCGCCGACACCTTAAATTATTATAAAAAGTAAATGGAAAGTTTCTCGTTAAAAGACAAGGTTATTGTTGTAACCGGGGGTACAGGTATTTTGGGCGATGCTTTTATTAAAGGCATTGCAAAGGCAGGCGGTATAGTGGGTATATTGGGCCGTAACGAGGCAATAGCCAACCAGCGCGCCGAAGCGGTTAATGCCGCAGGCGGTAAAGCTATA
>JAICMD010000319.1 GCA_025929405.1 Mucilaginibacter sp.
CGGTCGTAAGCGCGGCGTGGTTCTTCACCAAAAACTACTATATTGAACCGGGATGATCTGGATACAAGCTTTTCGCAAAACTTGTATCCTACCATGCCATTGCCAACAACTATGATGTTTAGTTTCGACATATTTTGAATTTTTAAGTGTTAAAGCCTGTTGTAAATGAATTTTATTGCGACACAAATACATTTACTTTAACAAAGGACGAAAAAAAATCTATTTGATGCAATTTTTTAGAGATTTTTTTAACAAAAAACATCAATTTTTATTAAATTGGATATAAAATTGATTAATTTTGAATATTATTTTAATTAGTTGCATGATTTTAATCTAAAATTTATGCAATTATTAATATAAACTTGAGTGTAATTGGTAAAAACGAATAAAATTTATAGTTTTTTATAATTTTTTTGATTTGATGACAAAAAAAGAAGCAATTTTTCCTGAATTATATGTAGTTGGTGCCGGCCCCGGCGATCCGGAGCTAATAACTATGAAAGGATACAGGATTTTAAAAGAAGCCGATGTAATTTTATATGATAATTTGGCAAATAAGGACCTATTAGAGCTTGCAAAACCCGAATGTGAGAAGATTTATGTAGGAAAACGGCCTTACAGCGCTTATACGCCACAGGAAGACATACTGGAAATGATAAAACACTACGCCTTTACCAAAGGAAAAGTAGTACGCCTTAAAGGCGGCGACCCATTTATTTTCGGCAGAGGGTTTGAGGAAATTCTATTTGCACGCGAACATGGGATAGCCACGCATTATATACCAGGCATATCAAGTATGCAGGCTGTGGGCTTGGAAGATATTCCGCTTACCCACCGTGCGGTGAGCGAGGGTATATGGGTAGTTACAGGTACTAAAAAGGATGGCGCGCTATCGGGCGACCTTAGGCTGGCCATGCAAAGCAACTCCACCGTAGTGATATATATGGGCATGAAGCAGCTTGACCAAATAGCCAATACCTATATAGAGGCCGGTAATGGTGATATGCCCGCGGCTATTATTCAGCATGCCTCATTACCCAAACAAAAAATGGTGAAAGGATTGGTAAAAGATATTGCCCAAATGGCCGAAAGCAAACAATTAACCCACCCGGCTATTATAATTATTGGCCCCGTGGTTGACCTTTATTAGGATAGATAATGAAAATAAGAATTAAAGGAAACTCATTACGCTACCGCCTTACCCGTAGCGATGTGGACACTTTTACCAAAAACGGTTACCTGGAGGAGCAAACCAATTTTGGCGGTGATATATTAATCTATGCCATCAAAAGCAGCGATACCAATGAGCTATCGGCATCCTTTAAAAACAATAATATAACTTTATTAATGCCTGTCTCCATGGTAAAAGAATGGGCCGATACCGACCGTGTGGGTTTTGAAAAAAAGACCAACGATTTTTATCTGTTGGTTGAAAAGGATTTTAAATGCCTGGATAATGTGGAGGAGGATCAAAGCGATAATTATCCTAATCCGTTGGTGGGGAAATAGTTAGGTTCTAATACTGCCAATTATTACAAATTTTTCCTTTTCCAGTTCTTTCTCGTCCATGGTATCGTGATAGCCTTCTATCAAGATACCATTAATGGTGATATCCATCCCTTTCTTTAAATCATCAAAACTAGTTCCTACGTATCTAGGAAATAATGCTAAAAAGCTACCCGACCCCTTATCAAATTTTGTGATATGATTTGCTTTATAAATAAGGCATCTCGGGCCAATAATTTTCACAATGGATCCTCTGATTATATTCTGTCCGTCGGGGCCCTCAAAGTTCCATGGTTCACCTATAGATAAGTAATATGAATTTTTCATAGTATAGTATATCAACCAAGTTATAAAAAATTAATATTTATTTATTCTTCTTACCATTCCCCAAAAAGTGAAAAAAGTTCTTGACTCTTACCTTACGTCATAGCTTAGCTTTGCTGCATGAACAAAAATTATAGCGTTAAGCAACTGGCAAAATTATCGGGCGTTAGCGTGCGTACCCTGCATTTGTATGATAAAATGAAACTGCTGGTGCCCCAACTGCGCACCCGTGCCGGTTACCGCATGTATGGCGAGAAGGAGTTACTGCGCTTGCAACAGATACTTTTTTATAAGGAGCTTGATTTCACGCTGAAAGACATCGCCAAAATTTTGGATGAACCGGGTTTTGATATTATCGAAGCCTTAAAGGGCCATAAAAAAGCCCTCATTCAAAAGAAAACTCGCATCAATATCTTACTGTCAACAATAAATAACACTATCAATAACCTAAAAAACAAAACCATGTTAAACGCAGATGAATTATATGATGGCCTGTCGCCGCAACTGGCGGCAGCGTATCGTCAAGAAGCTATAGAGAATTATGGCAATGAAGTTGTAGAGCGGGCAGAAAATTATTTGAAAAAACTCAACAAAGATGAATTAAAGAAATTAGTTGACAAACAAAAGCAGCTTGGGGCATCGCTTTATGAATTAAAGGCAATGGATCCAACATCTGCACAGGTACAGGAATTAATAGCACAGCATTATACCAATACTCGCAAATTATGGGGTACTGATGGGCTGACCGACAAGCAAGCCGAAACTTACAAAGGTTTAGGAAATTTGTATTTAACCGATGAACGTTTCATATTAACCGGAGACAGGCACGACCCTACCTTTGCTGAATTTGTTAAAGATGCAATGGCCCATTTTGCAGATGAGCAATTGAGATAGCCTGTGCGGAACGTAGACTTACGAAGTTTTAAAAACTTCGTAAGTCTGGTTATTCGTTTGCAGCTTTGCTTGTAACTTATTATGTTTGATACCAACCAATTAAATCAAACCGTAATCATGAAAACAAGAATAACCCTTACCGCATTACTGCTATGCGGAAGCATTGCATTTTTAACCATAAGTTGGGAACCGGTTGCACCGGCACCCGCTAAAGCAAACATTACTCACCATTATTTATATGTAGCCACGCCAGGCATACGTGACTATCTGGGTTATGGTGGCCATGGCCTGCTGGTGTTTGATATGGACCACGGGCACCGTTTTGTAAAACGTATAACCACGCAGGGTTATCATCCTAATAAGAAGCCATCAAACGTTAAGGGCATTGCGGTAAGTATTCC
>JAICMD010000095.1 GCA_025929405.1 Mucilaginibacter sp.
CTGGATGAAAAACATTGTTAAAGAATATAACGGAAGCCCATACAACCGTTTGGTTGAATTAGCTAAAGAAGCACAAAAAGTGGGTGTAATAAAAGGCATGCTGCTGCATCAGGGCGAATCAAACAGCGGCGATACGCTTTGGACAAAAAAGGTAAAGTCTGTTTATGATAATTTAGTTACCGACCTGAAACTGAATCCTAAAAAAACGCCGCTGCTTGCCGGAGAATTGGTTAATGCTGATCAGAAGCCTAACGCGAAACCCGGTAAGGATATGAACAGCATTATTGCTACCCTGCCGCAAGTGCTGCCTAATTCGTACGTTATTTCTTCTGCCGGATGCCCTCAGCGCGGTGATGGACTGCATTTTACTGCCGTTGGCTATCGTAAATTAGGAAGAAGATACGGTGCAAAAATGCTGGCGCTGTTAGGTTACAAAGCACCTGCTGTGGAATAAACGATTAATAATATTCACATTACAATACATAAACCAATTAAAGCATGAAATTAAAGCTATTTGCCCTGGCAGCTATGCTGATGTTTAGCATCAAGGGCTTCTCGCAAGACAAGAATTTTTACATCTTCCTGGCCTTTGGTCAATCAAACATGGAAGGTGAAAGTAAGCCCGAAAAGCAGGATAGCACGGTTGACTCGCGTTTTCAGGTACTACAAGCGGTAGATTGCGCACCGCAGGGCAGGCTTAAAGATAAATGGTATACTGCTGTACCACCACTTTCTAAATGCAATACAGGCCTTAACCCGGGCGATTATTTCGGCAGGGAACTGTTAAAATATTTGCCTAAAAATGCCAGAGTGGGTATTATCAATGTATCAGTTGCAGGTGCAAAAATTGAAGCTTTTGATAACACTAAAATCGAAGCCTATACCGCTACTGCTCCCGGTTACCAAAAAACTGCGATTGCCAATTATGGCGGCAGTCCTTACAACCGTTTAGTTGAACTGGGTAAAGAGGCACAGAAAGTGGGCGTAATAAAAGGATTTTTATTACATCAGGGCGAATCAAATACTGGTGATACCTTATGGACAAGAAAAGTAAAAGATTTATATGACAGATTAATCACAGACCTTAAACTTGATCCTAAAAAAACACCTTTACTTGCAGGCGAAACCGTTAATGCAGACCACCAGGGCCGTAGCGCAGCAATGAATAAAATTATTGCCACCCTGCCACAAACGTTACCTAACTCATATGTAATATCATCATTGGGTTTACCCGATAAAGGAGACCATTTGCACTTTAGCGCAGAAGGTTATCGCAAACTTGGGGCGCGATACGGCGCTAAGATGGCATCGTTATTAGGCTATAAGGTTAACCCGGTAGAGTAAAAATTTAGCGGTACAAATTATAAGCCTCCTGAGTATTTTATTTCAGGAGGCTTTTGTTTGTATAAGCTGTATCATATTGCCCCAGGGGCAACGCATACAAATGGCAATGTCGCCATTACTATTTTTCTGAATATCTCCTACTTGTTTGGCGCCGCCGCGTATCATGTTTTTAGCAAGTTTACGGGCATTACTTACTTCAAAAGCTATATAACTCACGCCAAAACCCAACTGGGTATAAGGGCGTGTATCGCCAGTTGTTAAAAACTCCATAGCCATGTTATGGCCCGGGTCGCCAACGTAAGGTATACGGTAATTGCTTACTGCGCGGGTACTGTCTGCCGGGTCTTTTGACCAGGGTATCGTCAGCCCCATAAACTCTACGTACCATAGCGCAGCATCTTTATTATTGCTCATGTTAAGTGCCAAATGCTCAAAGCGTAATGAGCCGGGTGTATGGGTATAATACGGATGCACACGGTAAATCAATTGTATCATAAAGCCGTTTGGGTCGCGCATATCAATTACCGCATCGCCAATGGCATTAAGGCGGGGCGGGGTATTATAACTGCCACCGGCCTTTAATATTCTTTGCGACCAGTAATGCATGCTGTCGCTCTCTAAAGCTATGTGGCAGGCATCAAAGGATACATCTTTATAATTGCTTTTTTGCGTAGGATCGGCTAAAAATTTAATACGGAAATTATTGCCGGCATCACTTACATAAACATCCTTGTTATTAGTTATAATTTTAAAGCCCAGCGTATTTTTATACCATTGTGCGGCAGCCATTTTATTGGGTACGTTTAATGCCAGGTATTTAAATTTAATATACTGGGCCGTTGCCGATAGATTTAAAAAAACTACCGCAATGACAATTAAACGTTTAACCGCCGGAATTTTAAGATTACGCATTAACTGATTTTTTGATAAAATTAACTTTATAAATTGGTTTTGGTGCTGTATTACTACGGTACAGTTATTGTATTACATTGTTGAATTAAAAAATAAGATTATGAAAACGCAGGAAAATAGTGATAACGGCATGCAGGGACATTCAACATCAAACCGTGCCTTTAATGATCAGAAGGAAAATCAAAAACAAAAAGGGATAAGCAATGCCGGTGGGCAAAAGTCTTTCCAAACTTCAAGCAAAGACAGCATGCATCATCCCGAGAGGAAAAAAAGCTGATAATAACATTAAACGCTCCCGATAAATCGGGAGCGTTTATTTTTTATTTATGATATTTGGCGCAATGAAAAAAATACTGATACTGTTATTAGCAGCTCTCGCCGGATGTCATTCTGAAAAACCAACCGTAGCCTTTACCATATCAAAAGTAACTAAGGCGGATGGCGGTGTGACCAAAATGGATATCTTAATACCCGGCAGGCTGGAAAAACAACAAATGCTGGATATTGCCGCTAAAGTAAAGCGCGACAGTGCGCAATATGAAAACCTGCAGTTGGATTATATTTTGCCGGGCAATAATTATAAAAACTCAGGCGGTATAATTGTTTACGCTACGGCTGCCTATCATCCCAAAGGAAAAGTTTTTCCGCAGGATACCGTTAGGGACTACAATAATGAATTACTAAGTTTTGATTTTAAGGGCATAAGCCGCAAGCAAGCCGGTAAGTTATTAGGCATTGAGCCTGCTGAAATGGCCGGTAAAACACTGCTTGGAAGATTTATTGACGATAACCTGCTAACCATGATAATGGTTTATGAAGATAAGGCCGATAACCAGAAATATATATTAGAATTGGATACTGCCGGAAAAATCATAGCCCCCATCATCCCAAAGGAAGTAAACCATAACGGCATAAACAAGATGGTAATTACCGAACAAGGCGATTACATGACCTTGCAGGACAGCATCCTGACCATGTACAGCGGCCAGGATCCCGACAAACCCTACAGAACACTAAAGAAGGGAATATAACAAAAAGGGACTTCCCCCCGATGGAGAAGTCCTATATATTATCAGATAGAAGGGGCTATTCCCCTAATATCGAATGCAGTACATTATCATAAACCAGCTTCACATCGGTAATATGGCCGAATGACTGCTCATCTACATGCATATAACCATTGCTTACGGTACCCAGCAGGCTAAACTCAACCTCGCTGGTAGCCATCAGCTCAATAAAGCGTTCCTGATCGGCAGGGGTAACACTTACCACTACCCTGCCCTGCGCCTCGCCGAATAAAAAGGCATCCTTACGTACACCGCTATCGCTGGCAATATCAAAGCCCAAACCATTTGGCATAGCCGATTCAACCAGCGTGATAAACAATCCACCATCAGCCACATCATGTGCCGACTGGATAATTTTATGTTTTATCAACTCCTTAACCACCTGCTGCATGGCATATTCCTTCTCTAAGTCGAAATATGGTGCAGGGGCCTTTATTATTTTATGATACGATGCCAGGTACTGCGACGAGGCAATATCATTAACCGATTCGCCTATCAGGTATACCAGATCATCAGGTTGTTTAAAGTCGGCTGTCATGATGTTGCTTACATCATCCATCACACCCAGCATACCAATGGTTGGCGTAGGGAATACGGGCCCATCATCTGTACTCTGGTTATAAAAGCTAACGTTACCGCCGGTTACCGGGGTATCAAACTTGGTGCAGGCCTCGCCCATACCTCTAATAGCACCCACAAACTGCCAGTAAACTTCGGGATTGTAAGGGTTACCAAAGTTTAAGCAGTTGGTAATGGCCACCGGCTCGCCGCCTGCGCAGGTAATGTTACGCGCGGCTTCGGCAACGGCAATGGCACAACCTTTTTGCGGGTCGGCATACACGTAGCGCGAGTTACAATCAACCGTTAGCACTATAGCTTTGTTGGTGCCAATAATGTTTACCACTGCCGCGTCGCTTGGACGGTTGGTGGTCATGGTAGCAACACCCACCATCGAATCATACTGATCCGTTACCCAACGCTTTGACGCAATATTAGGGTGACTTATCAAATGCTCGGCAACATCAACCAGGTTCTCCGGCTCTTTTACGTCCTCTATTTTAAATTTCTGGTTCTCGGCATAGTAAGCAGGCTCGCGGTATTCGCGGGTATAAACCGGAGCGCCACCGCCCAATACCAAGTCATCAGCAGGCACATCGGCCACTAACTGACCGCCAGCGTAATATTCTAAACGCTTGGTATCGGTAACCTCGCCAATAATGGCGCAGTTCAAATCCCATTTATCAAAAATGGCTTCAACATCTTTTTCGCGGCCCTTGTGTACCACAATCAACATACGCTCCTGCGATTCGGACAATAAAATCTCATACGGTTTCATATTAGCCTGGCGGGTTGGCACCTTATCCAGGTCAATACGCATACCATGCTCGCCCTTGGCCGACATCTCCGAGTTTGAGCAGATAATACCTGCCGCGCCCATATCCTGCATGCCCACAACGGCACCGGTTTTTATCACCTCTAACGAGGCCTCTAACAATAACTTCTCCTGGAAAGGGTCGCCTACCTGTACTGCGGGCAGATCGTTTACCGAATCCTTGGTAATATCTTTCGATGCGAAGGCCGCGCCGTGTATACCATCCTTGCCGGTTGCCGAACCCACAATATACACCGGGTTGCCCACCCCGTATGACGTTGCCGAAACCGTCTCGCCGGCCCTAACTATCCCTGCCGACATGGCGTTAACCAGCGGGTTTACGTTATAGCAATCGTCAAAAAACAGCTCGCCGCCCACGGTGGCAATACCAAAAGCGTTACCGTAGTGGCTTATGCCCTTTACCACGCCTTTAATCAGCCATTTGGTACGGTCAAGGTTCGGGTCGCCAAAGCGCAGCGAGTTTAGCTGGGCAATCGGGCGCGCGCCCATGGTAAATATATCGCGGTTAATACCGCCCACACCTGTGGCAGCGCCCTGGTAAGGCTCCAATGCCGACGGGTGGTTATGCGATTCTATCTTAAAGGCGCAGCCAATACCGTCGCCAAGGTCAACCAGGCCCGCGTTTTCTTCGCCTGCCTTAGCCAGCATGCGCGAACCATCGCGCGGCAGGGTTTTAAGCCAGGTGATAGAGTTTTTGTACGAGCAATGCTCGCTCCACATTACGCTGAATATGGATAGCTCGGTAAAGTTGGGCACGCGGCCCAGTATTTCATTTATGCGGGTAAATTCGTCGGCGGTTAGGCCCAGGTCTTTTGCGGTTTGTACGGTGGTGAGTTCGTGCTGCTCCAATGTTTTATGTAGTTTTATTACGGATGCCCAAAATTAGCAAAAAGTGTTAGAAGCCGAAAGGTAAATTGGCAGTTGTGAGTAACGAGTTTTGAGTGTTAATAAGGGCGTTGCCTGCGGCCAGGCTTTCCGCTCATACTGCACAGGCCTTAGGCGCTGGGCGGGTATCCGCTGCAATCCTTAACGCGGTTTCAAACTATAAAATCATTTCTACCGACGCAACAAACTAAATTTTTTAGCAAAAAATAACTTTTTATTTATGTTTTTACTTATATTTAAAACTTAAAATCAACTCTTTACGATTTAAACATGGATAACGATTTTTTTAAAGTTCAAACTCAATCATCACGAATTAAGGCTAAAATTGTTGCTGAATATTTTCCTCAATATTGCCGAATTATACTAAAGGCTCCTAAACAGCATAAACAAATAAGATACATTGATTTATTCTCAGGTCCGGGACTATATGAGGATAATAACTTGTCAACGCCGTTATTATTGGCTAAGTCCTGTGCTTCTGACGCTGAATTGTCTAAAATAGTACGATTAATTTTTAATGACAAAGATTATTGCGATCAATTAAAAGAAAATTTTAGCAATCATATTCCAACAGAAGCATTTAAATTTAAACCAGTTTTTTATAACAAAGTAGTTGGAGAAGACGCTGACATCGATAATTTTCTTAATAAGGAACCTGAAACTACAAATCCCTACCCTACTCTACTTTTTTTTGATCCTTTTGGGTATAAAGGTATTAACACCAAAATACTATCTAAATTTCTCTGCAATTGGGGCAACGAGCTATTTTTGTTCGTTAATATTAAGCGGATAAATCAAGCTATTGAAGTTGGAAAATTTGACGACATGATGCAGTCTCTTTTTCCTACTACAATTGATGTACTAAGGACTAATAGAAAATATAAATCTACATCTGTGCATGAAAGGCTGAACTTAATTATGAACCATTTAGCTTTGGAATTTGATAACGGTGTAACAGGTTCAAAACTTTATAACTGTTCATTTAAATTCCAGGAAGAAGATAGTGTTGCGACAAGCCATTTCATAATGCATTTCACCAAACATCCGAGAGGTTTTGAGTTAATAAAACAAATTTACTATGACTTCGATAATATTGGCGCTACTTTAGAAAAAGAAGGAACCTACACATTTGATGCTAAAAATATGGAGACAAATGGATTTGACTTTGGCGATCAAAATATCGATGCATTATCTTTACAATTATTAAGTAAGTATAAAGGACGGAAAATTACTGCAAAAAAATTGTTCGACGAACATCACCATTCCACAAAATGGGCTGGTCCGCATTACTCTAAAACTTTACGTCATATGGTCGAACGTTCGCAAATTAAAGCTAGTTTTAATGACAGTGTCAACCATAAAGTAAAGGTCCTATTGACAGAACAATGTATATTAGACTTTAGCTGATGTCAAAATCTTCAATAGAATGGACTGAAATGACTTGGAATCCTACAACCGGCTGCGATAAGCTTTCTGCTGGTTGTAAGTTTTGTTATGCGGAAACAATGACTAAACGTTTAAAGGGCATGGGTCAAGAAAAATATAGTCAAGGGTTTAAGTTTAGAATTCACCCAGCAACACTATTAGTACCCTTTACTTGGAAAAAACCACAATTGGTTTTTGTCAATTCTATGAGTGACTTATTTCACAAGGATGTACCATTGGAATATGTTAAGAGCGTTTTTAAGGTAATGAATGATACACCTCAACATACTTACCAAGTGTTAACTAAAAGAGGCGATATTCTTGAAAAATATGCCCCATATTTGAACTTCACGTCTAACATTTGGATAGGTGTAAGTGTAGAAGATGACCGTGTATTAGACAGAATTGATCATCTGAGAAATGTAAATGCTCACATTCGTTTCCTATCTCTTGAACCTTTGCTTGGTCCACTTCCAAACCTGAACTTAGATAATATACACTGGGTTATAGTAGGTGGCGAAAGTGGTTTTAATGCTCGCCCGATGGAGAAAATATGGGTTGAAGATATTCGGCTTCAATGTGAATCTGCCAACGTTCCTTTCTTTTTTAAACAATGGGGCGGTAAAAACAAGAAAGCATCAGGACGCTTGCTTAATGATAAGACCTACGATTCGATGCCAGTTTGACAAGTTACATTGTAGTCTAATAATTAAAAACTATGGGAATCAAACCAGGACCAAAAAAAATTGCTGAATCGACTGGAAAGCCGGACAGACGCCAACGCGACAACAAATCAACGCCGGGTAATACCCCGTCGCTTAAACCTCACGTACACAAGAAAGGGAAATAAAACAAAACATGTCGTTTTTAGATAATTTACCAAAATATTCCGGACCTAGTTTCAAGTACCCTAATCGTGGCGCATATGAGGTAGAAATATCTAAAATTATACGAAAACATATCACTGGGAATGATTCAGATGAGATAATAGGAATATTTTCTATAGATGGTCTCTCGCCTAGCCAACAAGAAAAATTTGAGTCAGCTTTAGGTTTCGATTATTTTTTGTATCAACAACACCGTTTTTTACATTCAAACAGCTATGATAACTCAATTCTATTAATATTTGAAGATTTTAGACCTATAGCCTTTGTAAGAGATATGGTCTTAGCAAAAGTATTGGAAACTTCGTATAAATATTTAAAACTCCCCCCAACTGGTCGAAGTTTAGCATAGCGTAACTTCGACCTATAATATGGCAAGCATCCTGCTTGCAGCCGTAAGTTGAAAACTTACCTTGTTTTAGGTCTAAGTTACATTTCATTAAACTTAGACCAGCAGTGTCTAACCGTCAGCGACGAGATTGCTTCGCTCGCTCGCGTCTGTACACAATCCCGCTCGCAATGACGCGTAGTAAAGAAAGCGGGTAAAGGCCTGCCGGAAAACGCGGGCCACGCGTAAATGCCATGAGCGGGGAAGGATTTTTCCGGCTTGATGTTTGGTTACTTTGCATCTAAGGTAAAGTAACAGCCCCCGCGGCGAATGAGCGGACGATGTTATAATCTGGGAATACACATTACAGCGAAGCCTAAACGCGAAGAGATTGCCACGCTCGCTCATGTCACCACACAACCCGCTCGCAATGACATAGTGATAAAACGGGCAAATGCATTCAACTCTTCAAGAAGCTCAGGGTGAACGTCCTTAGCTAAATGGAAACCAAATTTAAACCGACCAAAAATTGGTGTTCCTGGGACAGATCGCCCACCAATACCTTAATGGGTTCGGGCAGCTTTTTGATCAGCGTAGGCGTGGCAAATATCTGCTCCCCTTCCGCAAGGTGCGGGTGTTCGCGCAGGTCAATTACTTCTATGGTATAGGTGCCCTTTAAATGCTCCTCGCAATATTTCTTAAGGTTTTCTAAAGCCCTTTCTGATTTGTGCGTCTTCCCCGCCACGTATAAACACAATTTATGATGCTCATTTTTCATCAGAAACCCCCTTTGCTATCGGCAACAATTTTTGGACCATTTCAAATAGCTCATGCAGGTCAAACGGCTTGTACAAATAGCCGTCGCAATCTGCCGACAAGGTATCCCCCTGGTTGAAATAAGCGGAAAACATGACCACAGGAATGTGCCGGAACGCAGCAGTTTCCTTTAACTGCCGGCAAAGGTCAGCACCGCGCGCATCCGCCAGGCGGTGATCAAGCAGGATAAGGTGCGGCTGAAAATGCTCGACCCAATAGAACAGTTGGGCACCGAGCGAAATATCCTTTACTACGTAGCCCGCAAACTGGAGCGCCTCCTTCACTATATAGAGGATGTCATCGTTGTCGTCTAAAATTAAAATACGTTTATCCATCATATTGAATTTAACCTAGGATATGGTTGATGGATAAGTAATGTAAACTTAGCGATCCGCTGTATGGTAGGTAATAAATGTATATAAGTAACAATCTACGGCTAAAATGTTTTTACTAACTGCAAGATAATCAGGCCCAACACTACCGCACGCGTATCACGCTACCGCTTGTGCCCCGCTTGTGGCTGATAAAACATTGTGCTTAGCATGTGCAGAGATTGCCAGGCTCGCTCAAAACAACCGTGCGCTGCGAGGGCGTTTGGCCCCCAACTGGTCGAAGTTTAGCATAGCGTAACTTCGACCTATAATATGGCAAGCATCCTGCTTGCAGCCGTAAGTTGAAAACTTACCCCATTTAAGGTCTAAGTTACATTTCATTAAACTTAGACTAGCAGTGTCTAACCGTCAGCGACGAGATTGCTTCGCTCGCTCGCGTCTGTACACAATCCCGCTCGCAATGACGCGTAGTAAAGAAAGCGGGCAAAGGCCTGCCGGAAAACGCGGGCCACATGTAAATGCCATGAACGGGGAAGGATTTTTCCGGCTTGATGTATTCACAGTTGTTTGTTTTAGCGGTGTTCATGAGATCGCTGCGCTAAGTTTTGGTTACTTGCATCTAAGGTAAACGGCGTAGCCCTCTTGAGCGCCTTAAAAAACAAACAACCTGCGAAAAACTAACAGCCTCCGCGGCAATTGAGCGGACGATGTTGTTGATTTACATATAACATTGTGCTTAGCATGTGCAGAGATTGCCAGGCTCGCTCAAAACAACCGTGCGCTAGCGAGGGCGTTTGGCGTTATCAATCCATGTAAACGAACCCAAGTGATGTTCTTTCATTAGCTTCACTTTACAATCTATGAACTATAATACATTTCAGGAGCAAGGAGATAGGCTTAGTTTCAACCAAGATTTATATCTTAGATTATTATAATCCTACTTTAAAATATAATTTATGAACAAGAAAAAAAACTTTCAACTCATCGCCTTAGTGATAGGGTTCTTTTTCAACAGTGCAGTTCTCATGGCCCAGACTTCGTCTCCAACTCAGACTTCGTCCCCGGCCCAGTCTTCGCCCCAGACTGCACAGACTTATCCCGAGCCGTTTGACCGTGAAGGCGCAACCAAAGTGTTTGAGAACGATCGTGTTAAAGTTTGGGACGTTTCCTGGCTGCCACGCGCCTATCCCACACACCGCCATCTTTACGACTATGCCGGCGTTTATTACACCAGCGGCGACCGTGTCATTGTGTCTCCGCAAGGCCAGCGTTCGCCAACCCACACCAACGCCTGGGATACTTTCTTCTTCCGCAGGAACGTCACGCATAGTGAAGAAGGTGTAGGCACGGATGTGCTGCGGGCGGTATTCCTTGAGCTTAAAGAACCCACTGCGGTGGGCGGCGCAACCACCGCTTCCACAGGGCTCGGCAAGGAGGTAGGCCGCCCAAACAACCGCCTGATCACTTGGGCGGACATTGCTGCGCCAGGTACTCAGCTACAGGCACAGGCGCGCAAGTATGAAAACGATGCTGTGGTCGTAGCCTTCACAGGCCTTAAACCAAAGATCACGTACGTTAAGCGTGGCACCACGACCCAAGGGCAGGAAACCACCGGCGCTGACCGGGCGTATACTTTCGAGTTGAAGTAAAGACCTCAAATCCGTAGAGTTCCGCAGGGCTCTAC
>JAICMD010000148.1 GCA_025929405.1 Mucilaginibacter sp.
TCAACGAGTCGATCAGGTCTTCAGATTGCGCCCTTAGTTCATCATTGCTGATTAGGTCATCGCGTAAGCCATCGTCGGCTAGCTGGTTCTTCATCCAAAGTTCCAGGATATTCTTTTTTTTCTTTTGTAGCAATTGAAAATTGTTTAATAGCAGATAAAAAATACAGACTAAAAATGGCTAATATTCTAGGAAGTTTTAGAATGGAAAAGCGGAAGGTAGTGCTTTAAATTTGATATATGGCATCTATATGATGTTTTATTTTTAGATTCTCATTATTCTTACCATATTACAGTCATAATGGTGCGTGCCAACTGGGATCGAACCAGTGACACAAGGATTTTCAGTCCTTTGCTCTTTTATCCTGTTAGGGCTTCCTTAAATTTGTCCTGAAGGTAATTGGTAGCTCAGTGTCCTCCGCGAAAACGCCTGCGGAGACGACAGGTGCGTTGGTCAGAATAGGTTTAAAAATGGCCGAAATGTGTTTGTTGGAACTCATTACAATCGATAGTGGATTGACATTACCGCTGACATCGCCACCCCATGATGAGAAAATAAAGCCTGCGTCAGGTGTTGCTGTGACTATTACCGTTGATCCTAAGATATATCCAGCCAAATCTGGATTTTTGGAAACATTGCCGTCAACCGAATTGTGCGGGGTAACTTGTGCCTGAACGGTGGCATAAGCCAAAAATAGAATTATAAATATAATGATTGTTCGTTGAAAAGTCTTATATGAAGTGAACATGATAATTTATTAAATGTGTAATGTTATTTGACAATTCTCACGGTTTCAATTATGAATAGTGAGAATGGTGAGATGGTTGCGTTTGTAAATATCGCACCTTAGTGTATGGTGGGTAGCGAATTAATTGCAGCTCTTTCTTTATCTAACTCGGCCAACTGCTGTTGCTTATCTGAAATTTTCTCACGCAATTCTTTAATGACCTTCAAATTATCTTTTTCGTCATCCTTTGCGTTTTTTGCATCAACAGCCTGATTGTTGGCTTTTTTGGCTTGTTTCATTGCGGTTTTAGCATCATCTAGGTTGCCATTGGTAGCCGTAGATGCATCTGTTTTACTTTGCTGCGCTGAATTTGACGCATGTTGTGCCGTGCTTCTACTATTGGAAAGATAACCTGTTGTCTTGTCCTGAGATTTCACAAGCTTTATATTTAGTTTCGCAATATCCAGGGATAAATCACTATACTCTTTATTGAGCTTCAATGTATCTGCAGCGGTTCTGTATTTCTGGGCTTGAGCAGTAAGGGAATATGTAAAGATAAATGCACATACTATTATTATATGCATAAACATTTTTGGAGCTTGAATCATGGATCTTTATTTAAGATGTACAGGATTGTACAACTTATACTAGACAAATACCACGCCACGTATAATTACAGTCAAAAGTTATGCTTATAGCTAAATAAACGCCTGATAATTAGTTAAATCCGGAATTTGTGTAGTTAAACGACTAAAATTTAAACTATTGATAATATCGCTGAAGTAAACTACTAACTGAAACACCTCTAACCTTTGCGGAGGCGAAAAAATTAGCAAGTGCGATTACTGTACCCACAAATAGGTAAATTCAAATGACCCTGAAATACGTCGAAACAAGTTATACTGACTTCAAAATCCCTGCAACAAGTTCATCTCGCCGAACAACCGGACATCTAAAAAGGAGCTCAAGGTTCACTATCGAAGTCAATTTTACCGGCAGGTAAAAGCGTAAAATCCCCTTTTTTCTTTGTCGACTTAAAATGGGTATCTTCTCCTTCGAGGAACGACCCGAAGGACTCATTAAATTTGCTGAGAGCGCAATGGTCTACCCTCCGCGTGGATAAAGCCCAACCGAGGATAAATCAAACGTGAGGCATGCGAAAATGCTTCTTAAAAAAAAGACAATTGAGGAGTCATCATCAAGGCGAGATCAATTTAATCGTACGACCAGCAAATCGAACTATTGACTAAGGCAATATTGTGTTTATGTTAATAAAGTCTGTTATCGTATATTGCGTATAAGGCCTTTAGATAATTAAAAGGCCGAACTAAATATTCATAAAATGATATTAATAGAATTTGCATCATGGTAGTCCGAAGAGTTTTAAAGCATAGCTTCTCTCTTTTGAACGTCGACTATGTAAAACTAAATAGTAAGTGGAATTATCGGAGCGTGATCAGTCCCTATCATCGCATATATTACATAGACGATGGTGAAGGAGAATTGTCTGATTCGGAAGAAAAATTCAAATTAGAAGCGGGATATCTTTACATAATCCCAAGTTATACATTGTGTGATTTAATGTGTACCAGTTTTTTAAGTCAATACTTTGTCCAGTTTTTTGAAGAATCACTCGAGGGAGAATCCTTATTTCCCGCAAATCCATCCATATTAAAAGTAAAAGCAAATGAAGTTGATGCTATCAATTTTAAGCGTTTGATCGCAATAAATCCAGGTAGAGGAATTAATCGCTCCGATAACCCGCAGGTATATGAAAAGCACATTTATTATAACGAATATCAGCAATTAAATAGTCATCAAAGTTTATCCGTTTTTTTGGAAACGCAGGGAATTCTATTGCAATTTTTATCGCGATTCACATTACCTGAAATATTTAATAAAAAAGGTCAACAGTTTATTCCTGAGAAAATTCTCGATGCAATGCGATTTGTACAAGCTAATCTGCATTTACCTTTAACAGTTACATCATTAGCAGAAAGGGCAAATCAAAATGCCGAATACTTTTCGAGGACGTTCGAGGCACACACCGGAACCCGGCCACTTGCCTACATTACTCAAAAAAGGGTTGAGCGTGCTCAGCATATGATGGGAGCAAGCAGGCTCCGTTATGAATCGATAGCTGAATTAACCGGTTTTAGAAGTTTATCAAACTTTTCGAGAACCTTCAAAAGAGTTACTGGACTTTCACCAAGTGCATATAAGCGTCGTATAAACAGTTCGCACTCCATTTAAGTATCCAATCTGTGAATATTAGTCTGGTTTAGTACAAAAATAGTCTGCTTTTGTAAAGTTTTTGATTTTAACAGGTTTTAATTTTGACTAAAGACTAACCTAAATGTCGAAACCAATAATTACAAAGATTCGAGAATGAAAAAACTAGTTTACTTGTCTATCCTAATCTGTTTATCTGCCGCTGTGCAGGCGCAAAGCGGGCGGTCGGTTTTGGATTTTGATCAAAACTGGACGTTTAACCTGGGCGACGTACCCAACGGTCAAAAGGTTGATTTTAATGATGCCGGCTGGCGAAAATTAAATTTACCTCATGACTGGGGTGTAGAGGGCGAGTTTAGCAAAGATAACCCCACTACTGTAGAAGGCGGTGCTCTACCGGGCGGTATAGGCTGGTATCGTAAAACCTTTACAATTCCGCAAACTGATAAAGGCAAAATGATCTACATTGATTTTGATGGTGTGTATCAAAAAAGCGATGTGTGGATAAACGGCCATCACTTGGGTTACAGGCCAAACGGCTACATCAGTTTCAGATATGAACTTACGCCGTATTTAAATTATGACGGTAAAAAAAATGTGATAGCCGTAAAGGTTGATAATTCTTTACAGCCAAATACACGTTGGTATTCAGGTTCGGGTATTTACCGCAACGTTTGGTTGATAAGCACCGACAAAATTGCTGTTAACCATTGGGGTACTTTTGTTACTACACCAAAGGTAAGCGCCAGCCATGCCGATGTTAACTTGAGCGTTAGCATAAAAAACTCGGCAGGTAATACTCAATTGGCAACTGTTGTCAGCAATATTTATGCTGGTGGTAAAGTAATAGCAAGCAAAACGCTTACAGGCGTTAGTTTAAAGGATACGGTTACTACGGTAAATCAAAAGTTCGGCGTTAACAACCCGGTATTATGGTCGGTTAACAAACCATTTTTGTATAAAGTACAAACTAAAATATTGGTGAATAATGCGTTGGTTGATCAGTATGAAACACCGCTGGGTATCCGTTATTTCAATTTTGATGTAGATAAAGGCTTCAGCCTGAACGGTGTTTACATGAAAATTAACGGCGTTTGCCTGCATCATGACCTGGGCGCGCTGGGCTCAGCATTTAATATACACGCGCTGGAAAGGCAGTTTAAAATATTAAAGGAATTCGGTGTTAATGCTATACGCACCTCGCATAACCCGCCCGCGCCGGAGTATTTGGACCTTGCAGACCGCATGGGCTTTATTATTATGGACGAAGCATTTGACGTATGGCAGGTTCATAAGAGGCCTGAGTATGACTCTCATTTGTTCTTTAATAAATGGCACAAGCGCGACCTGACAGATCAGATACTGCGCGACAGGAACCACCCTTCGGTGATGATATGGAGCATTGGCAATGAAATACCCGAGCAAAGAGATACCAGCGCGACACGTATAGCCCGCGAGCTTAGCGGTATTATACACGAACTAGATACAACAAGACCGATCACTACAGCCAATAATGAACCAGGACCCGGCAATAAAATTGTTGAATCGGGCGCTGTTGACCTGGTAGGTTACAATTACCATAACCCGCGACTGGCCAATTTCCAGAAGGACTACCCCGGTAAAAAATTCATTGGTACCGAAACTGCTTCGGCGCTGGAAAGCCGCGGTGTTTACATTACTTCGCCTGATACTATTCAACGGTGGCCGGGAAGAAGAATGCCGAAGAATATCGATAATACCGTTAACGCTTATGATAATATTTCGGCACCTTGGGGTTTTACCCACGAGGAAACACTGAAAATATATAAAAAATATGCTTTTCTGTCGGGTCAGTTCGTTTGGACGGGGTTTGATTATATAGGCGAACCATGGCCCTACCAATGGCCATCCCGCAGTTCATACTTCGGGATAGTGGATCTGGCGGGCTTCCCTAAGGATGTTTATTATTTATACCAGGCAGAATGGACCAACAAAACAGTGCTCCACCTATTACCGCACTGGAACTGGCAACCTGGTAAAGTAGTTGATGTTTGGGCTTATTACAGTAATGCCGATGAGGTTGAACTGTTTTTAAACGGCAAATCATTAGGTACAAAATCAAAACAGGGCGACAGTTTGCACATTGCGTGGAAAGTAAAATATGAGCCGGGTACCTTAAAGGCGGTATCGCGCAAAAATGGCAAAGTTGTAAAAACTACCGAAGTTAAAACTGCAGGAGCACCGGCCAGGATAGAATTAAGTGCCGACAGGAGCATTATACGTAAAAACGACCGTGATCTTTCTTATATCACTGTTAAAATTGTAGACAAGAATGGTATTGTGGTGCCTAATGCAGATAATGATGTCAAATTCAAATTATCAGGTGCCGATAGCTTCCTGGCAGGTGTTGATAATGGAAGCCAAACTAGCCACGAATCGTTCAAAGCCGATCATCGTAAAGCATTTAATGGTTTGGCCTTAGCAATTATTGGTGCTAAAAATAAATCAGGCACAGTAACCATAACAGCAACAGCCGATGGCTTACCTGCTGCATCTTTGCCAATTACGATTAAATAAACCAACTAAGTGCTACCTTAATAAACCTTTCTATCCTATGTAATCACCCAGAAAGTTCGACACTTGAAGCGTTTTTTCATCAATGGGCGCGCAATAGGTAAAATTCAAATGACGCCGAAATACGCGGAACAAAGCAATACTGATGTCTAATAACGCGGAAAACCTACAAAGCCACCTTCAAACTAATTCCCCTATGGAATCAAACCTAATTAGTTACTCCAAAATTTGAATCAGACCTATTATTTTTCAAGCGAAGATTAAGAAAAGAAGTCTCATAAATCAGCAACAACCGAATAAAACAGAATTAATTCGTCTAATCTTCTTTTTCACTAGCGTTAGGTTTTTTTAAATCATTAATCGCCGAATAGCTATGTGCTAGTTTAAATTATAAAATAAACTAATACAAAAAAACCCACGGGTAAAATTGCGCTCGCACGTTCCAAGATTCACTTTAGTGTATTAGATTTAATCACAAAATAAAACTAATACATCAATGCATGTTAAATATAATCGCGTAAGTACTATCGGCCAAACAGGTAATCGATTTATAAATGATACTGAAATATACGATTTGACCTTGCTTGATAAGGTATCAGGTAACATTCCATTTAAGGAAAGACCACAAAGTATAAAATTGATTCGGCTTATAGAAGAAGGTAAGGTAACAGACATTACAGTTGAGGAGTTTTCTCGATTAGGGCGTAACACGGGCGATGTAATTAATACGTTGGATTGGTTAGACGAACAGGGTATTAATGTAATTGTAAGAAACGTAGGTCTGCAATCTAGGCCTAACGGCATTAAAAATCCGCTTTGGAAAATGGTATCCTCTGTTATGTCCTCTTTGTACGAAATGGAGCTGGAAAATATTCGAGAAAGAACCGCAATAGGCCGTTTGGTTTATCTTCAACATGGTGGAAGATTAGGTCGGCCTAAAGGCACAAACGAAAGTGAAAAAGATTTTTTAGATAAGAGTACTTCTAAAAAAATATCTAAATGTTTACAAAAAGGTTTGACAATAAGGGAAGTTTCAAAAGTAGTTGGCGTATCTACAACGACAGTAATGAAAGTAAAACACACTTTTCCGTTTTAATATCATGGCAAATTGAATGTTATATTAATAACAATCGCTTATGAATTTTTAGCTTTTTTTATTGTAAAGTTTTTGATAGAGGTATGAATCTTTATATAGCTGTTCAGATATATTTATACTAGTTAGAATGGAACTAAGATCGTTTTCAAAAAATGAAGGGCTCGGCTTAATTAAATCTGTTAGTACTTTATCATTAAAAAGATCAACCAAATCTGTGTGTGAATACTGTGAAAGAGTGCTAACAAATGTATTGAGTTCCGAGCTTGGATTTTCGCTACTGTTGATTACCCCTGCTAGACTTGAACGATAGTTAGTATAACCAGTTTTTGCAAAATAGAGGTAACCCATAAATTTAATTGTTGGGTCTTTTCTTGATTCTTCACTATCAAAAAGTGATTCTGCATATTCATTTTTATTTGTTGTTAAAACAAATGCTAACTGACTCTTAATATTTGTTTGGCTTATATTATTTTTCAGTATATTGTATATCCGAAACAACTGTTGATCCGTTAATCCCTCATGATGAGTTAGAGATAAATACGCCATTGCTTGATTTTTCTTTTCAGTATTACCAGTTTTAATATTTTCAATAGCGGCATCTATTTCTTTTTCTCGAGCGGTTTTTAAATAAGTCGACAATCTTGTGTCAAAGTTTAATTCGAGTTCTTTAAGTATTCGTTGAGACGGTTTAATCCCAAATTGATAAATAATTATTGGTGAAGCGAGGGTAATGATACCTATAAATATCCCGAGTATAGTAAAAATTTGGCTAAAGGAATTAACAAGGGAATTAAGATAATCAATTGTTTTCGAGGCATCGCTCATTTTTTCAGAAAGAACTTCTTCGTGTTTTTCTAAGTCTTTATTTACACTATCGCTTTTTTTAGAAATGTCTTCGATTGTTAATTTGCTATTTTTATTTATTGTCGACACAGCTTTAATTGGAGTTCGCGCAGTTGAGGGTAGCCAACAAGTTATTGTTATCAGGAAAAAGAATAATAGCTTCATACTAAAAGTTGACTCTTTCCAAGAGATTAAGTATGCTAAACATATTGTGATCTCTCAAATATTGTAATAAATATTTTCTAGGTGGCCAATTACTTTTATAAGGGTTACTTGAAGGGCCTGTATAAAGCCCGCCACCAGGACCAGTATATAGCCCACCGCCTGGACCAGTATATAATCCCCCGCCAGGTCCTGTATATAACCCACCACCTGGACCCGTGTATAACCCTCCACCCGGCCCTGTATATAGGCCGCCACCCGGCCCTGTATATAGGCCGCCACCGGGTCCAGTGTATAAACCACCTCCCGGACCAGTGTAGGCACCTCCACCAGGTCCTGTATAAAGTCCACCACCAGGTCCTGTATATAGCCCTCCACCGGGGCCTGTGTATCGATCTCTAGGCCACATAGTATATTTTAAGGGATATAAACGTGCATGATAAATTTTTGATTAATCAAAACAAGAAAATTAAAGGCGTAATAACAAGACTTATTTAAGGAAGTGAATTTATTAACAAAATAATGGACACCAAAATCCACAACAACAGATCATTGCCATTGGAATTGATAGTTGAGGCCATTTCCTGTCTGCCATTTGAGCAGTTGACCAAACTAATGGTGATGAACAATGCTGTCA
>JAICMD010000179.1 GCA_025929405.1 Mucilaginibacter sp.
TAACGGCTATGGCGAACAAACCCAGCCCATGTGGGATAGCTTCCGGTCATCATTAAACGTGGCAATTAAAAGCCCCGAAGAAGGCGATGTAGTTGTACAGGCTGCCAACCAAACTTTCCAGAAGTTTAATGACTGGATAGCAAACTATTAATGCTTTTTAAACGAAACAAAAAAAGTTGTGCCTTTGCCCAATTCGCTATCGGCCCATATTTTGCCTTTATGTTTTTCAACAATTCGTTTTACAATAGCCAATCCTACGCCCGAGCCTTCAATATCCTGCACATTATCCATCCGCTTAAATAACTCAAATACATTTGGCAGGTTTTTAATATCAATACCCACGCCATTATCCTTAATGGAATAAGTTATATCATGTTCATTCTCCTTGCCTTCAATAATAATTTCCGGTTGATCAGTAGGCAGGCTGTATTTTACCGCGTTACTTAAAAGGTTGGCAAACACTTGCGATAACATTACCGGGTCGCCTTGCACAGCGGGTGTTTCGCCTATTTTTACCTTTAGCTTGTCGGTATTATAAGCAACTTTCAGGTCCTGTATTTGGTCGCGGATAATTTTGCCAATATCAACTGTGGTTTTATCGGGTGCCGATCGCCCTATTTTTGAATAGCCTAATACTTCATTAATCATCTCATTCATCTTATCCGTTTTATTTACAATGCGCTGTAAAACGTCTTTTACCTTAGGATCAAGTGCACTATCTTTTGATAGTAATTGCGAATAACCCTTTATGGTAGAAATTGGATTTTTTAAATCGTGCGAGATGGTATAACTAAAGGTATCCAGTTCGTCATAAGCGTCTTTAAGTTTCTCATTTAACAAGCGTATCGCACTGGCCTTTTGGTTTATGGCATAAGTTACTTCGGCTTTCAGGCGCATAGCTGATTTGATTTCTTCCGGACTCCAGGGTTCTGATTTACCCGAAACTTGCTGTGACCATGCCTCAAACGAGTGTCGGGGCGATATTTTAAGCAGTCCGCTAACTACGTCTACTTCTGCAGGTTTATCCGGGTTACCGGCCCAGGTTATGGTTTCAATATGTTCGGGCTTAAACCAAATTATATATTCATTCAGCTCTGCTGATAGCGTAAGCACCATAATACCGCTGCCAATGTTTTTAAATTTAGCAGCGTCAGAAAATACTGATGGCAATTCGTTAGTGTAGTAAAACGTTTCATTAACGTTATGTTTTATCCAGTTAAGCAGCCCCTGCAGTTCAAATTCGTTGGGCGTTTTACCCAAATATACCGTGCTGTTTTCGTATAGTAAAACCGCGCCTTTGGCATTTGTAGCATCTAAAATAGTAATATCCTGGCCCGTAAGCGCATCCTCAATACTGTTGCTTTTTAGCATGTACCTGGATAGTAGGTCGATATTGGTTTTTAAACGGTCCTGTTCAAACTGGTTTGCCTCGTCCTGCCTGAACTCCAATGCTGATGATAATATTTGACCAATTAACTTAGATGATTCCCTCGATTTAAAATCAATAAACCTCGGCGTATAATTATGGCATGCTATTAACCCCCAAAGTTCTTTTTTATATATCAATGATATACTAAAGCTTGATTGTACCCCCATGTTTTTTAAATACTGAATATGTATGGGCGATACGGCTCTTAACTGCGAATAGGTTAGGTCAAGCGGGGCCTCATTCTCTAACACGCCTTTGTGTGTAACAATTTTCGAGGTTGCATTATCTACATTGGTAATAAGCCTGGTTAAGTTTAACTTATATAACTCGCGCGCCTGTACAGGTATATCTGATGCGGGATAGTGCAGCCCCAGCCATGATGGCAGGTTGTCATTTTTTGCTTCGGCAATAACCTCGCCATGCCCATCATCAGCAAAACGGTATACCATTACCCTGTCATATCCTATCAAACTTTTAATTTGTATGGCCGAACTGTTTAACAGTTTACCCAGATCTTTATCAGCCAGCATTCCTGATATAGAGTGGCCTACCATTTTTTGCACATCCATTTTCAGGTCAGACTCTGCAGGTTCAAACTCCAGCAAATAATCTGCCCCCGAAGGTGATATGATCAAATAAAATTCGTTGCCTGAGATGTCGGTATAAAAAGGGTTAGTTTGATCAAAGCTTTTATTGGCCCTGCCAAAACTAATGAGCTGGCGTATAAAATCAGGCGGTTCATTTTTGCCTATTAGCGGTTCAATATCGTTTATATGCTGCCCAACAATGTTAGGTGCAATACCAGGCAAAAACTTACTGATGTTTTCGCTATGGTATTTTATTATACAGTTGTGGTCAATGGCTATCAGAAACCCATGCGATTGAATTTGACCGGGGATATGAATTGGCTCAATATCGCAATTGGTCAGGTCTGTTTTTTGTAAAGGCATTTTTATAGGTATAGTCAAATATCAAATATGGTAAATTTTTTGGCTTGTAAGTAAAAAATTTAATTTTAGATATAATTATTTTTTAATTTATTACCTGTATGAGCCTAAAATTATGCCTGGATAATATTTAAGTAAAATGTTTATTTTTCAAAGAACAAAAAGAACACTCAACCCTTATATTTGTTTACGATTTTTAAACTTAACAACAAAAACTATGGCATTTACACTACCGGCGTTACCTTACGCTACCGATGCATTAGAACCGCACATTGATAAGCTAACGATGGAAATTCATCATGGTAAACACCACCAGGCTTATGTAACCAACTTAAATAAAGCCCTTGAAGGCAAACCAGAGGCTGATGGCAGCATTGATGCTATCATTAAAAATATATCAAAGTACCCGGCTGCTGTACGCAATAATGGCGGCGGCCATTATAATCACAGCTTGTTTTGGACGCTATTATCACCAAATGGTGGCGGCGAACCTACAGGCGCTTTGGGCGATGCTATAAAAAGCACCTTTGGCTCATTTGCCGATTTGAAAACTAAGATGTCTGACGCGGGCGCTACCCGTTTTGGATCAGGCTGGGCATGGTTAATTGTTACCCCTGATAAAAAACTGGCGGTAACATCAACCCCTAACCAGGATAACCCGTTAATGGATATTGCCGAAGTAAAAGGTACTCCAATTTTAGGTATTGACGTTTGGGAACACGCTTACTATTTAAAGTACCAAAACCGTCGCCCGGATTATTTGGCAGCTATTTGGAATACCATTAACTGGAACCATGTGGCGGAGTTATACAGCAAAGCGGTTTAATTTCGATTTCGGATTTATTTTTGAAAGACTTACGAAGTTTTTAAAACCTCGTAAGTCTTTTTTTATTTAATATAACCCGAGATTAAAACCTTAAAGATAATTTGTCAGTTATTTATATAAATTCGAAATCGAAATTCCGAAATCCGAAATCAATATGAAAGCCATTGTTTTAGAGGCTAAGGACCAGCCCCTTGCCTTGAAGGAAGTGCCAAAGCCAACTTTACAGCCGGGCGAGGCATTAGTGCAAATTAAAGCCGCTGCCCTTAACCGCCGCGATTACTGGATAACCGTTGGCAAATATGCGGGTATAAAATACCCAACCATTTTAGGGTCAGACGGTGCGGGGATTGTTACTGAAGTTGGCAGTGATACCGATAAACACTGGCTTAATAAGGAAGTGATTATAAACCCATCCAACAACTGGGGCGACAACCCAAATTTTCAGGGTAAAGATTTTACCATACTTGGCCTGCCGCAGGATGGCACCTTTGCCGAATATGTGAAGATAAAATCCGAGTATCTGTACCAAAAACCTGCTCATTTAACCTGGGAACAAGCTGCCGCCGTACCACTGGCAGGTTTAACCGCTTATCGCGCTTTATTTACCAAGGGCCAATTACATAAAGGCGATAAGGTATTGATAATTGGCGTTGGCAGCGGTACAGGGGCTTTTGCCCTGCAATGGGCCGCAGCTACGGGCTGCCAGGTTTTTGTAACATCAGGCACGGGCGAAAAAATTGAGCAGGCTAAAAAGCTGGGCGCGGCCGCAGGCGTAAGCTATAAGGCACAGGATTGGGTGCAGCAATTGCAACAATTAGCAGGCGGCTTTGATGTGATTATTGATAGTGCTATAGGCCCTGAATTTGATAAGGTGCTTGACCTTTGCAACCCCGGCGCACGCATTGTAACCTTTGGCGCTACCGCAGGCGATACACCATCATTACCGGCACGCAAAATTTTTTGGAAACAACTGCAAATTTTGGGTACAACCATGGGCACTGCCGAAGATTTTAAGGCCATGCTTGAACTATTAAACAGCCATCAAATAGTGCCCGTTATTGATGAGGTGTTTCCGCTGGCCGATGCCAATAAAGCCATTAGGGTAATGGGCGAATCATCGCAATTTGGCAAACTGGTTTTGCAGGTATAATATGTTACAGCTAAAGGTTGAAAGCATAAAATGGGAAACGCCGGATACCGCTACCTTTTTCTTTACGCATCCCGAAGGTAAAAAAATAAAGTACGCGGCCGGGCAATTTATTACCTTGATTTTTACCCACCATAACCAAGAAATAAGAAGATCATACTCATTAAGCTCTTCGCCAGATGAAGAGTTGCTTTCAATAACGGTAAAACGGATTGCAAACGGCGAGATATCCCGTTTTATGCTCACAAAAGTTAACCCGGGCGATACCATCACTGCGGGTGAACCCGCCGGTAAGTTCATCATAGATAATTACGCGCAGGCACATGATATTTTCCTGTTTGCCGGGGGCAGCGGTATAACACCTATTTTTTCGCAGCTTAAATATATACTTAATCGCCCGGGCCAAAGTAAGCTTATTTTAATTTACAGCAGCCGTGATACCGCATCAGTTTTATTTAAAAATGAGTTGGACGAACTGGCTGTTAAACATTCTGACAGGCTAAATTTAATTTACCTTTTAAGCAGCAATGGCAACAGGCTCAATAATATTATGGTTGAGCAATTGGTGGCCAAATATTTAAGCTTTAATAAAGACAAGGCTGTATTTTATATATGCGGACCGTTTGGTTATATGCGCATGATAAGGCTCACTTTATTATTTATGGGGGTTGATGTGAGCCAGATACGTAAAGAGAATTTTGTGCTCGAAACGGTACCGGTTACGGGGCCTTTTATAAATTATCCGCCCCGGATAATAAACATCAAATTCAATAGCGAAACTTATAACCTGCCGGTGGGCGAAAATCAATCCATATTACAAGCCGCACTTCAAAATAATATTGAGTTGCCCTATAGTTGCAGGGCCGGTATTTGTTCGGCCTGCGCAGCAAAGTGTACAAGTGGTAAGGTAGTTATGGCCGTAAATGATGTGTTAACTGACCTTGACCAGGCTAATGGCTGGATACTCACCTGTACCGGGCACCCGGTTAGTGATGATGTGGTAATTGAATATCTTTAAGCAAAAAGATTAAATGTTGAAGATTAAAGATTAGGAGGTTTGCGGTAACACATTATTAAGTACCATTTACTAATCTTCAATCTTTATAACTAATTACCAACTACGCCTGTAATATGTGCCAGGTGGTGTTTGCCATGCCAGGCGTATAGGGCTAATAGTCTTTTCAATGCCATCAAACCGGCTTCAGGATGTGTAAAGGTTCGGTTCCAGTCATCTTCATTTAAGTTATTAAACATAGCAACCATCCGTTGGTGCACACCCTCTAATATTAATAATGACGGTTCAATAGGTAATTTTGAATCCGGTAGTTTGGCCCATTCGTCTTGCTTATACACTTTAATAGTTGGCTCATCTTCGGTAAGCGCCCATTTAAATCGTATAATTGAATTGATGTGGCTATCTGCAATATGGTGTATTACTTGCCTCAAAGTCCATCCGCCGGGGCGATAGGTTTTTTCCAGTTGTTCATCTGTAAGGCCGGTTACGGTTTTACGCAAATTAGCCGGGAACTCTTTAATATCGTTTATCCATCCGGTAATAGCTTCCGATGTATATTCTGCGGGTACTTTAAACTTGCCTATAGGATATTTTAACTGTTCTTCGGTCATGGTAATAATAATTTGTTTGTTGTGTAAGCTTTAGGCTAATTTAGCGTTTTGTTGTAGCTTGCACCTGCTTTATGATAAAAAAATTCCTTCTCGGCTTATTTATATGTTATTCATCCTTTGCCAGTGCCGAAACTATTAAAACGGATGTATTGGTAATTGGTGGTACAGCAAGCGGTGCAGCCGCGGCTATACAAAGCGCCCGTAGTAAGGTTAAAACTTTATGGGTAATGCAGGGAAAAGGGGTTGATATAGGAAAGTTTCCTGATTTACCTGATGACATTGTAGACAAATTGCCAAAATCAAACGGTTTTATTGTTCCAATAAGTGAGATAGCTCATTCTGGTATATATGGTGAGTTTAGCTCGAGAGTAAAAGCGTTTTATAAAAATGCCCCCAGATACGACACTGCTGCTACAGCACAGCTAAAATTTGAAAAATTTACCTGCGAAGCTATACTAAAAGGAATTGCCGATACTGTGAAAAACTTAACCATAAAAGTTAATGCTGCAATAACAGGAGTAAAAAAAGACGGTAATGGTTGGGAGGTAAATATGCTATTAAACGGTAAATCAAGCGTAATTAAAGCCAAAGTATTAGTTGATGCTACAAAAAACCTTGACATGGTAACATTGGCCGGAGTAACAATTCCAAGTCCATTTTACCCCAATATCAATAATACAGGCAATTTGTATCGCACTTCAATATCAATAGCAGATTATGCAACAAGTCCGCCACACTCGGATATGGAATATTATTTACACTATCAATATGGAGTACCACTTAAATATGCCATAGTCAACAATTCCGATAATTTCCTGGTAACAAGTAGCGTTACCGCTCTTTATAACGTATTCTATATTCCAATTCAAATAAGTGTTGGCCAGGGCGTTGGCTGTATAGCCGCTTATTGCGCATTTTTTAAAACCACTACAAAGGATCTGAAACCACGGTTGATCCAACAGGAATTATTGGATTTTAAAGGATTGTTATTACCCTTTACAGATATAAATCCTGATGATAAATATATCAGAGCCGTACAACAAATTGGCGCTACCGGTTTATTAAAAGGCAAATATAAAGGCAATGATTTGCTTTTTATGCCTGATGAAGTAGTTACCACCGCCGAGATTAAACCTGTACTTACCGAAATTTACAGTCGTGCATTTTTATGGTTTGACAAGGAAAAGCCCGGCGA
>JAICMD010000057.1 GCA_025929405.1 Mucilaginibacter sp.
ATAGGCGCAATATATTACGATAAAAAGATATATACCTGCGCCGGAGTAGGCAATAGCGGCGGATCGCCGTTGTTGAATACGATGGAGGTATTTAGTAAGGAATAGTTAATAAAGTGTGTTATGCAATGAATGAAATAGGTATTCAATCAGATCAAAATTCTCTATTGATGTATTTTCATCTTCAAGATAGTTGGGATGACTTTGAGGATATTGTTGAATTATTGCAACGCTATTTTAATGCAAGTATTGAAAAAAGGGTTGATGGTGCGGAATCTAAGTTCGTTATTTTAAATATTGGAGATAGTGAATTAGTTCTGATTAATAATCCTTATGGTAATACTTTAAAAGCGTCGACAAATGCTGCCAAATCTGTTTTAAAGGAAATACATAATTCTTGGAATAAATATTCAAAATTGTAGCTTCTTGCGCTCGTCTGCGACGAGTGCTTAACTTGGTGTTCTAAAGTGTTCCACCTGTTCCACTTACTAAAAATGGAACACTAAATGATCATTTCTTCAAATCAGGATCAATAACCATTATGCCTGATGCTTCGTCCATGCGTTTGTAAAGTGGTATGGGCTGTACGGTTACCATAACCTGCAGGGTTGGGTTTACAAAAGCTTCTAACAAGTGGCCGCCATGTACCAGGCCATCTTGTGTAGCCAGGTTAATATGGGCATGTACTACCGGGTTGCCTTTTGCCAGGGTAATGTCGCCGGCTAATGAAGTTATTTCGGCAAAGGTATGCAGCTCATTTACCTTAAACATTTTACGCGATTTATCATACCAGCCAAATTTTGATGAACTGGCATCGCCGATGCCTACAAAATGGCCGCTGGTAACCTTATACTTTACGGCAAATTCTTTGAGGCCTGATAATATTTCATCGCCTTCGGCAAAAACAAGGCAATAGGTTTTAGTGGTGTTATTTCCGCTTATCAGTTTAACTTTTACACCCGGCGAACGCCCGGTTTTTGTTGGAGCAGTTGGCGAAACATATTGTTGTGCTTCGGCGCCAATAAATAAAAAGCATAATAATAATCCGGTTAGTAATAATTTTATTTTCATGATAGTAATGTAATTGGTTAGCGTAAAGTTAAAAATAGTTTTATTTAGTGACTGCTAATAATATTATTCATTTTCAGTCTGCTGTACTATAGTCGTGCTATGGTTACTTAGTTGATAAGAATTTTTTGTCAACAGGTTTGATGTACCCTGAAACAGTTAGGTGGATATTATTACTACCATAAGTTTACAGGTGTACCACGAGTGTCCGCGCCAAAAAAAAAGAAATTTTGAATTATTTTACCATAAGATATTGATTTATAGTAATATATAAAGGTTAATTCACTGACAAAGTGTACCACGCCTGTACCACGGTGTCCGCGCTCGCGCGGACGCGGACACTGGTACACTTTTCTAATTTGTTCCGTCCATCAAACGGAACACAGTTAACGGGTTATTGGTAGTTTAACAGAATATCCTTTATCTTTAAACATCATAAAAACCACAACCATGAAAAATTTTACATTTACACTTTTACTATCAATTGCCTGCTTATTTGCTTATGCCCAACGTCCCGCTGCCGACCATGAAACGGTTAAGGGTGGCGAGCTAACTATCCAGCCTATTACACATGCTACATTAGTTTTAAGCTATCAGGGCAAAAATATTTATGTTGACCCAACGGGCGGCGCCGCAGCTTTTACCGGTTTGGGTGTGCCGGATATGATCATATTAACTGATATTCACGGCGACCACTTCGACCCAAAAACCATTGACGCCATAAATACCAACCATGCTGTTATTGTGGTGCCGCAAGCCGTCGCCGATAAATTGCCTGCTACCACGGATAAAAGCAAGCTGGTAATTTTAAAAAATGGCGATAAAACCAACCAGCTATCCATACCTATTGAGGCTATACCAATGTATAACCTGCCCGAATCGGCAACGGCTATGCATACCAAGGGCAGAGGCAATGGCTACGTATTAACTATTGGCGGTAAAAATATCTATATATCCGGCGATACCTCAGACATTCCCGAAATGCGCAGTCTTAAAAATATCGATATTGCATTTGTTTGCATGAACCTGCCGTATACTATGGATGTAGCTACTGCAGCTAAGGCTGTATTGGCATTTAAGCCGAAAGTAGTTTATCCTTACCATTACCGCGGGCAGGACACCAACCAGTTTAAGGCATTGGTAAATGCGGGTGATAAAAATATTGATGTGCGCCTGCGCGACTGGTATGCCGGAGCTAAATAAATATAATGAAATATTAAGACTTACGAAGTTTCAAAAACTTCGTAAGTCTTTTCATTAATTAATTCAGTTTATAAGCTACAATTGATTTTCCAGAAAATGTTGGTAAATAAACCGTGCGGGTAGCAGGGTTATAACCAATATCGGCAGTGCGGTTATTGGTTGTATGGGTATCAAGCAGTAATTGTTTGGCGCCATTGGCCTTTACATAATAAAAATAGCCATCCCATTCGGTAACTAAAAAATCGCCGTTGCCAATTGGTTCAATGCCATCGCCGCCATGCGGCAAATCAGTAATTTTTGTTGGTTTTGTACCAGCTACTGATACATACATGCCATCGCCATCCAAAATATACAATCGGCTACCTATGGCTTTTAGTCCATTGGCGCCTTTCAGATTATCAAATAAAACCGATGGCTTATTATTTACTACCTTATATACTTTACCCACTTTGGTATCGCTTACATAAACAGCGCCTTTATCGTCAATAGTTACATCATTCAGATTCTCTGATCCCGGGATTTTTATTTTGCGCTCGATTTTTCCGCGGCTTACGCTGATGACCACTAACTCATCCATATCGGCAACATATAAATTATCACCTTTTAGGCCTAATCCTTTTGGGGCATTTAATCCGGTTATCCATTTTGCGTTAATCACTTTACCCGTTGGCGATACTTTAGCAATCTCGCCTTTGCCATCCTTTGTCCAGGGTTCGCCGTCAATTAATGAGGTGTATAAAACTGTTGGAGTATACAGTACAGATTCAGGAATATTCAATTCCGCATCAGTAACCCATAATTTTTTTAATGAATGCTGGGCCTGTGCGCTTGCGCCAATGCCCATAAACGATAATGCAATAAATAATTTTTGTGTTGATTTCATAAGGATAAACAATTGATTGATATAGTAAAATTAGATGATTAAGGCGGATATTTCAACGGCAATAAAAATTAATTAAATAAAATTTGCGTAGTTAAATAGCTACATATATATTTGTAGTCAAATAGCTACATATATGAATTTACGACGAGATGTATTCCAGGCCATTGCCGACCCAACACGCAGGACCATACTATTATTGGTTGCTGCACAGGGAATGACGGCAGGAGCTATAGCAGCCAACTTTGATACGGCACGGCCAACCGTATCTAAACACCTGCAAATACTTACCGAATGCGAATTGCTTAAACAAGAGCAACAGGGCAGGGAGGTTTATTACCATATCAATGCAAAAAACATGAAACAGGTTGCTGATTTTATCGAGCCTTTCCGCCAGATGTGGGAGGATCGCTTTAACAAACTGGAAAATATTATGAAAACCTATAACCAAAATAATGATGGAACAAAAAACAAAAGTTAATGCCGAAGATGGCAAACAGGATTTGCTGATAACCCGCGAATTTGATTTGCCGGTTGAACTACTTTTTAAAGCTTATACTGAAGCTGATATTGTTGAACAATGGATGGGCACTAAGGTAATAAAGCTTGAAGGCAAAACGCATGGCAGTTACCGGTTTGAAACCAGCGATGCCAATGGTAACATAGTATTCAGCGCCAATGGGGTAATCCATGAGTTTACACCCAACACAAGGATAAAGCGCACTTTTGAGATGGAAAATGCACCTTTTGGTGTCCAGTTGGAAGTATGCGAATTTGAAAAGCTGACCGAAGGCACCAGTAAAATTACCATACACACCATTTATGAATCAGCAGCGCAGCGCAATGGGGTGCTTAAACTACCGTTTGCTATGGGCATAAACATGGCACATTCTCGCCTACAGGATGTTATGAACAAATTAAATAAGCAATTATGAAAGCAAAACTAATAACCTATTGGGTGGCAACAGCTTTATTAAGCTTTGGGATGCTGGCAAGCGGCATGGCGCAGATATTACATTCAAAAGAAATGATAGCCCTGATAACACCATTAGGATACCCGCAATATCTGTTATATATTATTGGTATTTGGAAATTGCTTGGCGTATTAACTATTTTAATGCCGGGGCTTAAATTAATGAAGGAATGGGCCTACGCTGGTTTCTTTTTTGTGATGACGGGCGCACTTGTATCGCACCTGGCCGTTGGCGATTATGAGATAAAAGCCATTTTGGGTCCGGTTTTTCAAACTGTTTTTATTATTTTGTCGTGGTATTTCAGGCCCGCGAGCAGAAAAATTGTAGTGACTAATTAATTTGATGGAAAAGCAACTATCGCCACAACAAACAACAGAACTTATAGGCTTATTGCAAACCCGTTTTGAAAAACATCCCGAAAGGCATAAAAGTATAGCATGGGACGATGTACAGGCAAGGCTGGAAGCCAATCCGGGTAAATTATGGTCGCTTAGCCAAATGGAAGCCACCGGAGGAGAACCTGATGTTGTTGGGAAAGACGATGCCTCCGGCGAACTTATTTTTTATGATTGTGCAGCCGAAAGCCCCAAAGGTCGCCGTAGCTTATGTTATGACCGTGCGGCCCACGAAGCACGTAAGGAGTTTAAACCTGAAAATACGGCAATGGATGTTGCCGCGGATATAGGCATTGAACTATTAACCGAAGAACAGTACCGCCGGCTACAGCAACTGGGTAAGTTTGACCTTAAAACATCAAGCTGGGTAAAAACTCCCGAGAATATCAGGAAACTTGGTGGCGCCATATTCTGCGATCGTAGGTATGATACAGTATTTACCTACCATAACGGAGCGGAAAGTTATTATGCGGCAAGAGGTTTTAGGGGTATGTTAACAGTTTAATCTTTGTCATCCTTGAGCGAAGCGAAGGATCTTATACACCATGCTTATTACCAATGTTGTTGAATAAGATCCTTCGCTATGCTCAGGATGACCTGTAAAAAATTTTAATAATAATGAGCACCAATCCTAAAGTTGATTTCTTTTTTGAAAAAGCCGGGCAATGGCAGCAGGAGTTTGAACAATTACGCCTGATATGCCTTGATTGTGGCCTTACTGAAGAATTAAAATGGGGGCAGCCCTGTTATTCGTTTCAAGGAAGTAATATAGTGTTGATGCATGGTTTTAAGGAGTATTGTGCATTATTGTTTTTTAAAGGTGCTTTATTGTCCGATACTGATATTTTGATACAGCAAACTCAAAATGTACAAGCCGCACGGCAAATACGTTTTACTAACGCTGTGCAGATAATTGAGCTATCGCCCGTGCTTAAAAGTTATATTTATCAGGCTATTGAAGTTGAGAAATCAGGTTTAAAGGTAGAGTTAAAAGCAACCCGAGAATTTGAAATAGCCGCCGAGTTTCAAACCAAACTGGATACCATACCGGAACTTAAAATGGCTTTCGATGCATTAACGCCCGGGCGTCAGCGTGCTTACCTGCTTCATTTTTCGCAGCCCAAACAAACGCAAACCCGCCAGGCCAGGGTTGAAAAACATATACCACAGATACTTGCAGGTAAAGGGTTAAATGATTAGTAATCTTTAAAGCAGTTCGTACGACTGCCTGATATAACCCACAAGCCCAGGAATAAGATCTTCCAGTTTTGATGCACGGTAATGATTAGCATATCTGCCTGAGTAGATATAGCTTTTATTCAATTTAATATCTGTTGGAGGTGATGAAGAATAAAATTTTATATCCAGTGCCGCTTTCATGGGTTTTATTACTAAAAAAGTTTGCCGATGCACAAATACAACACAGTTAGGCGTGGTACTTATAGCTACATTCTCCCAATCGGCAACCGAAAGCAGCAGTTTATCAAAAGTAAGTATTAGTTCAGGGCTTTTGTCTTCAAATAAAGTGTCCAGATTTACTTTGGCACAATAATGCGTTTGTGTTTCGTTTTTTAGCTCTCGTTCGCATTTTGGGCAAATCCAGGTCATTGATATATAAATTTAGGTTAAGTTATAAATTTATCAGCAATCATAGAATGATAACGATACAACTGCCAGGAATTTCTTCCGGACAGTTATCAATTAAACCGGCTTATGGAAAAACCAGAATAATATTATTGTGGTAAGGTTTAGGGGTATTATTAATGTTCTATTTTTTGGCGAGAATGTATTCGCCCCAAAAATCTGTTGGCGATGCAGCAGTAGCATCGCTTTTGCTAACCGCGTCCATTGTAGGGCCACCCGCTATATTAACATGCATAACCGTAGCAGGCACGCCATTTAATTTAATATGGTAATTAAATTTGGTGCTGTTATTTATTGATAGGCCGATCTTTTTCAGGTCAATGGCCAGTTCATAATTATAAGCCAGGTTGTTATCAAATAATTGGGCTGTTTTTATGCCATCCTGGTTATAAACGGATATCAGGCTATCCATATCTTTAATGCCATTAACACGGATAAATTTTGAACTTTCGCCAATACGTTTATTGTTTACCTTCATTGCCGAGTCACGTTGCTCTATGGTTTTAATGTCAACCTTATTTATTGGTTTATTATTTTGTAATACCATTTGGCCGTCTTTGCTTCCTGATAGCATTACCTGCCCATCAACAATTGCTGCCGAAAGTTGGTTGGGTTCATGCTCTTTGTTAATGTATGGCCGTTTTTTAGGATCAAAAATAGGATAGGTTATGCTCATGCCGTCCTTGTCTGTTTTTTTGTTGGATGTCTGGATGGTAAAAGTTATACCACCACCAATAATTTTATTAATAATGGTGGGGTTTGTAGCCTGTATAGCTAAGTATAAATTGCGGTCGTCATTTGCTACGGTGTAAAAAATATCAGTAGCGTGATTATAAGCCTGCAGTTGGTTGTTCCATTCGGTAGTTTTACCGTCAATGCTAATATTGGCAGGTGCACGCAGGCTGTTTTTTTGAATGTTTGGCAGCTTTTGTGCAATGGCGGTTAAAGTAACAGTTGCAGATAATAAAACTATAGTAACTGATTTAAAATTGATGTTGACTGTTTTTTTCATGATGTTGTAGTTAAGGGTATTAAATAGCGTTTTATCATTTCATGGAACAATAGTATACAGCCTTATTGCATCATTAAAAAAATTGGTACCAACTGCGTTTTTATTATGCCCAAATAACCATATATGTTATCCTGGATTTCAAAAACCGACTATTTGAATTGTAAAATCTTTGGTTGGTCACATAATTTTTATTGGGGTAAGGCAACACCTATCTTTGTTATAGTATGAAGTCGAGCATTAAAAAATATTGGTTGGAATTTTTGCTCAATATGCTGTTGTGGTCGGGCGTTACTTATATGTTGAGTTCTATAAGCATGTTGTCAATATACCAGCTAACAAATATTGATGGCAAGGTTATGGCGATGGATGTTTTTACATCTTTTTTTCCGCTTTGCCTTATTACCATTGGATTTTTGATGTTGCTTTTTTATGGTAATGTATTTTGGCTTTTTAAAAAGAAAATTAGCTATAAATCGATTGGACTTATCTTCATATGGTTTGTGTTGACATATTTAGGAAATTATATTGTTGTTGGGTTATTTTGGCCGCATCCTAATATCCCTCAAAATTCACCCTCTTTAATTGAAGCTGACCGTAAACTTAATGATTGGCAGCACCGGCAATTGCTTATACAAAGTACCTTCATGTTTATATTTGGTATATCGGTAGCCTATTATTTTGTTAAAGCCTGGATTAAAAGCGAAATCATCAAAAAGCAATTAGAGGCAAACCAGCTAAGTACGGAGTTAAGTTTTCTTAAAGCACAAATAAACCCGCATTTTTTGTTCAATACGTTAAATAACCTGTTCTCGATGGCGCAGGGGAAAGGTAATGAAGAGCTGGCCAATGGTATTTCGCGCCTGGCGGGCATGATGCGTTATATGATCTATGAAAGTAATGCCGAAAAAGTAGCTTTAAGCCAGGAAATAAGTTATCTGGAAGATACCATTTTACTTAATAAGTTGCGCTATGCAGATGAAGAGGTAAATGTTGCTTTTAATTATCCCGAGCAAACAGATGGGTTAACCATTGCCCCGATGATATTTATACCGTTTGTTGAAAATGCTTTTAAGCATGGGGTATTGATAGGGCAGCAATCATCAATTAATATATCAATTGTAATTGAGAACGAACAACTCATGTTCACCTGTCAAAATAATAACTTTAGTTTTGTGAAAAAAATGGAGGATGCCAATAGCGGTATTGGGCTGCAAAACATACAACGGCGGCTGCAATTAATTTATGGCGATAAATACAATCTGGTTATAAAAGATGACAAAGTCCAATTTGTTGTTACACTTAAAATTGACCTGAGATGATAAACTGCATAGCTGTTGATGACGAGCCTAAGGCACTTGAAGTTATTGAGCGTTATTGCCAAAAAACTGATCAGGTTTGTTTAAAGGCTACGTTTCGAGAACCGGTAAAGGCAATGGAATATCTTAACCGGGAAAGTATTGATTTAATATTTTTGGATATTAATATGCCCGATATTAATGGCTTGCAACTGATACAAACGCTTAAAACCGCACCGATGGTCGTTTTTACAACAGCTTACAGTAATTACGCGGTTGAAAGCTATAGTTTAAATGCTATTGATTATTTATTAAAACCAATACTATTCGACCGTTTTTTAACTGCAGTTAATAAAGCAGTTGATATGTTTTCTGCCAAAAATGGGATAACTGCTAAAGCTGATAGCGTATTCATAAAAAGCGGTCCGCAAACTTATCAGGTTAAACTAAACGATATTTTTTATCTGGAAAAAGACGGAAACTATATTATAGTGCACCTAAAGGATAAACAGATATTGATACGCGAGAACATGAATGATGTGTTTGATATTGTACCGCCTGGCGAATTTATAAGAGTGCATAAATCATTTGTTGTAGCCATTAAACATATTAGTGTTATTGAAAATCATCAGGTGATTATTAACGGCGAAAAAATACCTATTGGCAGTACTTTCCGCGAGGTTTTAAAGGAGCGGTTGGGGTTGTTATAACTCCATTCAAAATATCGTCGGCTAAAAAAATATCTAACCATAAAACCTGTAGCTTGTTTTTGTGTTATAGTACGTATAATTCTCATTACGTATGGATACATTAACTTATAAGCCCTCATTAAATGAAGGGGCTTTGCTATCGTCTGCTGCGATGCGCGATACGCTTAAAACAAGCAAACAAAAAATGGCCATTCAGAAACCCGTAAAGAGGACTTATAATGAACCGGTCGAATTTACAGAGATAGATTTATTTACCGGGCAAATCAGGACTATACGTCGTTAATAAGTTTAAGTTCAAACTACGTAATATTACGTTATAAAAAATCAGAAAAAATACAAAATTGATTAGTATTTTTGCAGCTTCAAATGGTGGTTCTTCCACCAGTTGTGATAAGGTTTAGGTTAAAAGTCCCCGGCGGCGAGCGCTTAGGGGACTTTTTTGTATGCTACCTGTATTCCCTCAGTAACCACAAGGACATTGTTATACCCCCAACTACTTGCCGACGCGATGAGCAAGGAGCACAGGCAGAAAAAGCAATGATTAAACATTTAATACAACCTTAAACAAAAGGTAACATACCATTGTTAAGAGTGAAAGTTCAGACTATTGAAAAAGATCATACTTGCATTATTGTGCGCCCTAACAGTTAAGGCAAATGCTCAGAACACAGATACAACTAAGTCGGCAGACACGCTTGCGCTTAAATCTAATAAAACAAAACATGTTTATGATGACAGTAAGCCCGGCACCTATATCGTTCCGGCGGTATTGGTAGGTTATGGCGTCCTTTCGTTTGTGATAAAACCCATACGCAATGTTGATTATTATTTTAGGGCCGAGGTAGAGCAGAATGCCCCCAATTTTAATTCAAAACCCGGCGATTATTTGCAGCTTGCCCCTGCAGCGTTGGTATATGGCCTTAATCTGGTTGGTATCAAAGGTAAACACGGGTTTGTTGACCGTACAGCATTATTAGCGCTATCAGGCGGTATTTTAACCATTGCTGACGGTACGAAGTTCCTGGCCAAACGCACGCGGCCTTATGGCACCGATCCGCTTTCCTTCCCATCAGGACATACCGGGGCGGCATTTCTTGCTGCTGAATTTTTGGCGCAGGAGTATTCAGATAAATCGCCGTGGTATGGGGTGTTGGGATATACCGTAGCAACCAGCACCGCTGTTATGCGCGTATATGGCAAGGCCCACTGGTTTAGCGATTGTGTAGCCGGGGCGGGTTTAGGTATGCTATCAGCCAAACTGGCTTATGTTGTTTATCCAAGTATCCGCAAAGCATTATCGCATAAAGATAAACAGGGGCGAAGCACTTCGATAATGCCGACTTATGAATATGGGGCGCCGGGAGTTGCATTTGCAATGCAGTTATAAATTAAAATCAGATGCCTATCATCCTGTCAAATGTTATCAGGTTTTGCAATGCATTACCTACAGTATTGTTAAAATAAGCGTAAACAGTTTTACCGGCATCGCGCCATTCGTTAACATAACTTGCGTATTCCGACAGATAATCATCACTATAGCTGCCCCGGTAGCCGTTTTCAGGCCCATGAAAACGCAGGAAAGTAAACGGGACATCATTTTCAATAAAAGGCGTAGCTGATGCAGGCATATCATGCATTACTATAGCCATCTGATAATTTTCTAATAACTGGTAAACATCTTCCTGATACCACGAACGGTTACGAAATTCAACGACAACTTTCCAGTCACGCGCCTCATCAGCGGTAGTAATAGCTGATAAGAGTACGTCCAGTTGATTGAGGTTTATCTGTAAGCTCGGCGGAAATTGTATTAACAAACATCCTTTTTTATCGCCTGCGCCGTTAATGGTATGCATAAAGCGTTCAACATCGTTATAATTAAAGGCTAGGTCTTTATTGTGTGTTATGCCTTTCCAAAGTTTAAAGGTGAATTTAAAATCGGCAGGCACATCATCGGCCCACCGCTGTATGGTTGATGGCATGGGTATTTTATAAAAAGTGCTGTTAACCTCCAGGCTGTTAAACAGCGAAGCGTAATAGCATAACCGGCTTTTGGTTTGATAATAGGGCGGGAAATGGGTTTTGTTAGGTACAGGAAGTACAATATTGCTGGTGCCTGTATAAATGTTATTGTTATAGCCCATAATTAAGCAGATAACAGTTATCCCATTATTATGTTGCGACTATTAGTATCTACAATAAAAACCTTTTGTATTTTTATAGGGTTAAACCTATTATGGAAAATAAACCTATAGCCCGTACGCTACGCCTGTTATCGCAACTCATGGAACTTCATGAGCAAAATCCTTTCAAAATAAAATCAATTGCCAATGCTGCTTTTAAGGTTGATAAACTGCCTTTCCGCATAGCAGAAAAAAGCATTGAAGAAATGGAAAAGATTGATGGTGTAGGTAAAAGCATGGCCGGTAAAATTAATGAACTGGTACAAACAGGCACAATGGCCGAATTGCAGGACCTGCTGGCTGCAACTCCCGAGGGTGTTGTTGAAATGATGGGCATAAAAGGCATAGGCGGCAAAAAAGTAGCTACTATTTGGCACGACCTGGGTATTGAAACCATAGGTGAATTATATTATGCCTGTAATGAGAACAGGCTTATTGAAGCAAAAGGGTTTGGTTTAAAAACGCAGGAAGAAATAAAAAAGGCCATTGAGTTTACTATGGCCAGCCACGGTAAATTTTTATACGCCCATATTGAACAGGAGTGCTGTAATTTGTTTGAGCTGCTGCGCTCGGTATTTGCCGGTGGGCTTATTGAATTTGGCGGCGAGTTTAGGCGGAAATGCGAAATAATTACCGAACTGGTAATTGTTTTGGGCAGCCGTGATGTAGAAATTGCGCTGAATACGGTTTTAGAGTCGGACTTTATTAGTAATGTACAGAGCGATGGTAATTTAGTTACCGGCGAAATGGCAAATGGCCTTAAAGTGAGCATTTGTTGTACGGAGAAAAGGTATTTTTTTAGGGAACTGTTTTTTAATACCGGCACCAAAGACCATGTTGATGCCGTATTGACGCTTATTGCCAGTGATATTGACCAGCCTGAAAATGAAGAATTAATATATACCAAGGCAGGACTTGAGTATATTCAACCTGAGTTGCGCGAAGGCGACGCCTTTATTGAAAAAGCCAAACAGAATAAACTGCCACAACTAATAAGCTACCATGACCTTAAAGGTACGCTGCACAATCACAGCAACTGGAGCGACGGCGTAAATAGCATTGAAGAAATGGCGCTGTTTTGCCGTGATGAATTAGGCCTGGAGTATTTGGGTATGTGCGATCATAGCAAAAGCGCTTTTTATGCCAAGGGGCTAAGCATTGAGCGCGTTTTACAACAACAGGAAGAAATAGAGCATCTGAATAAAAAGCTAAACGGGTTCCATGTTTTTAAAGGCATTGAGTCGGATATATTAAATGATGGCTCGCTGGATTATCCTGAAGAAATATTGCAGCGGTTTGATTTTATAGTAGCATCTATCCATGCCAACTTAAAAATGGATATTGATAAAGCTACCGCCCGTTTAATAAAAGCAATCGAAAATCCATATACTACTATTTTGGGCCACCCAACAGGTAGGTTGTTATTAAGTCGTAACGGATATAGCATTGATCATAAAAAAATAATTGATGCCTGCGTAGCCAATAATGTAGTGATAGAAATTAATGCCAACCCACTTCGGTTAGATCTTGATTGGCGCTGGCACCAATATGCTTTGGATAAAGGTGCCTGGCTGTCTATAAACCCTGATGCGCACCGTAAAGAGGGATTTATGGACATGATATATGGGACATTAGCGGCGCGCAAAGGAGGTTTATACAAAGAAAGATGTTTAAATGCCTTATCATTGCAGGAAATTACAGCCGTTTTTGAAGCGAAGAGGGTGAAGGTAGTGGGTTAATGAACAGAAATAAACATATTAATTGTCATTTCGAACGAGGAACGAGGAGAAATCTTATGCGCTTGATAGTTATATCGTATAGGATTTCTCTTCGCCCCAATTCTCTTCCTCAGTTGCTCATTCGAAATGACAATACATTTATATAGTATACAATGGTTATTCAACAACTTACCGATCATAAAAATGTACTGCAAAAGGTAATTGATACGCTGGTGCCCGACATTGAGGCTGCCTGTGCGTTAATTGCAACAACCATAAAAAATGGTAATAAAGTTTTATTAGCCGGCAATGGCGGTAGTGCTGCGGATGCCCAGCATATTGCTGCTGAGTTAAGCGGCCGTTTTGTAAAAGACCGTAAAGCATTACCGGGCATAGCTTTAACTACCGATACTTCGGCAATTACCTCTATAGCTAATGATTATGGGTACGATTTTGTGTTTTCGCGACAATTGGAAGCTTTAGCGCAGCCCGGCGATCTGTTCATAGGTATATCAACAAGCGGTAATAGTCCGGGTATTATAAATGCTATAACTGCCGCAAAAAATAATAATTGTAAAACGCTTGCCCTTACCGGCCGGGATGGCGGTAAAATGAAGGGGATGTGCGATCTGGAAATTGTTATTCCATCAGAAACTACCTCGCGCATACAGGAAATGCATATCCTGGTAGGCCATATATTATGTACCGCAATTGACGATCTGTTTGCATGAGAAACGGCCTTGAACAATCGCTTTTAGCAAAAGTTACCGATAAGCCAACACTTAAAACCATGATGGCCAAATGGCGTTCCGAAGGTAAAAAAGTGGTGTTTACTAATGGCGTTTTTGATCTGTTGCACATTGGTCATATCACCTATATGGTTAAGGCTGCTGAGTTGGGCGATAAACTGATAATCGGTTTAAATTCGGATGCTTCGGTAAAACGATTGAAAGGTAATGACCGACCTGTTAACGGGCAGGATAGCCGTGCCATGTTATTAGCTGCATTATTTTTTGTAGATGCCATTGTAATTTTTGAAGAGGACACTCCACAACAATTAATTGCTGAATTACTTCCGGATATTTTAGTAAAAGGTGCCGACTATTCTATTGAAAATATTGCAGGCGCCAAAGAAGTATTAGCAAATGGGGGCGAGGTAAAGACCATCCAATTAGTAGAGGGGCATTCATCAACTTCAATTATTCAAAAGATAAAACACAAAACGGGCAAATAAGTATCTTTGACCCTTTATTTTTTCTAATAACCCTATATGTTTAGCCAGGATTGCATACAAGTATTTGAACGGGCCGTTGCTGATTATCACCAATATAATAATATTGATAAAGTTTGCCCCAACCCGTTTTCGGCAGTTTCAATTGAAAATGTTTTGTATGCCAAATGTTGGATAGATACCGCCCAATGGCACATGGAAGATGAGATACGCAACCCCGGCATTGCCCCCGTCGAAGCTTTGGAATGGAAACGCCGGATAGACAGATCGAACCAGGAACGCACGGATATTGTTGAGGATATTGACGCTTACTTTTACGAAAAATACCAAAATATAATACCTGCTAAAACTGCACGGTTAAATACCGAGAGCCCTGCCTGGGCGATAGACAGGCTATCGATACTGGCGCTGAAAGTGTACCACATGCAGGAGGAAACTAT
>JAICMD010000302.1 GCA_025929405.1 Mucilaginibacter sp.
AGCTACGTATTTAAAAGAGTACCATTCATCAAGGCGTTTCCATTGTGCCGGCAGGTGTTTGGTAGCAATGGTGTTTGGATCAACCATTACAACAGTTGCCATTTGCGGCGAAGGGTGGGCCAAAAAATAAGCGCCTACCAGGTCGCCGTACCATTGCCAGTCGTATTCAGAATCAGACGCTGCGTGTATGCCTACATAACCGCCGCCATGTTCAATATAATTTTTTAAGGCGGCTTTTGATTCTTCGGTTTTAAACAAAGTACCCGTTGTGCTTACAAATACAAGGGCAGCGTACTGTTTTAAATTATCGGTTGTAAATTTATTTACATCACTTGTAGTATCAACAACAATATGGTTCTCGGCACCAAGTTTCATTATGGCAAGGGCAGCGGGCTTAATTGACCCATGTTTAAATGCCGCCGCTTTAGTAAATACCAGGATTTTATTTGACTTAGTATAAATTTTATTTGTTGATGAGCACGAAGCTATTAATACAACTGCAATCAATAAACTTAGCTTACAAAGCAAACTACCGCAACTTTTTAAATTTTTCATGTTATTAAATATTTTCAGAGAAATATAATTTAAAAAACTATCCGGTTTTATATGCCGGATAGTTTTAGAGATAAAAATATTTTATAAATATGCTGATTAATTTGCAGCAAGTAAAGTATACGTTTTACCCGGTTGTGTAACAATATCATACATAATAGTAGGTTTAACACCCGGTTCTTTCAGTTTTGCTTTTTCAGAGATTAATGGTTTTGCAGTTTCGGCATATTGGAAGAAGGTGTTTGGGTTAACACCTTTTGCCGGTTTTAATGCGCCGCCAGTTAATTTTAAGCTATTGCCAACGCGTAGGCGCAGGTTACCACCTATGGTTGATTTTATTTTCGCTTCAATAAGTTTACCGTCTTTCCATTTCATGCTCACAATTTCAAAACCGCCACGGGCACGCAGGCCGCCTATGCTTCCATCTTTCCAAACATCCGGTAAGGCAGGTAATAATGCAACTGCACCGTCGAAACTTTGCATCAGCATTTCGGTAATACCTGCTGTACAGCCAAAGTTACCGTCAATTTGAAATGGTGGGTGCGCATCAAATAAGTTTGGATAAGTACCGCCACCACCACGGTTTGAGCCAATTGGGGTTAACTGATTTTTAATAAGCGTATAAGCATGGTTACCATCATGAAAACGTGCCCAGAAGTTTACTTTCCAACCCATTGACCAGCCTGTTGACACGTCGCCACGATAAATTAACGAGTTACGGGCAGCATCAAACAACTCAGGTGTGCGGTAAGGCGATATCTGGTTGCTTGGGTATAAACCGTATAAGTGCGATACATGGCGGTTATGATCGTCAGGGCTATCCAAATCGGTCATCCATTCCTGTAACTGGCTGTATTGGCCTATTTGCATTGGCGGCAGGCGCTTGCGCGCAGCTTCCAGTTTGGCAGCAAACTCTTTATCAACACCTAAAATTTTTGATGCTTCGATAACATAGCTAAAAATATCAAAGGCAAGCTGGTTATCCATAGTAACACCTGCATCAATTGATAAGCCGCTTTTTCTCATTGCGCCAGTTCTTGGATCCTTAGTTTCTGTATAATAAGCAGTAGGATTATTTTCGGGCGAGTTTGACGGAGAAATTACCAGCCACTTGTGCGTAGGCTCCTCAATCAAAAACTCCTGGTAAAACTGGGCTGCCCCTCTTAACTCCGGATAAACCGATTTTAAGTACGCTTTATCGCCATTGTATAAATACCTGTCCCATAATTGGGTTGATAACCATACACCACCTGATGGCCAAAGTCCTGAGTAAATAGCATCAATAGGGCCTGTAATGCGCCATATATCAGTATTATGGTGAGCCACCCAGCCATTTACACCATACATGGTTTTAGCAGTGCCTTGCCCTGTTACCGACAGGTCTTTTACCAAACTAAGATATGGCTCATGCATTTCGGCCAGGTTAGTTTCTTCTGATGGCCAGTAATTCATCTCGGTATTAATGTTGATGGTATATTTGCTTCCCCAAGGCGGGCTCATCTTATCGTTCCAGATACCTTGCAGGTTAGCAGGCTGACCGCCCGGTTGTGATGATGATATCAACAGGTAACGGCCATATTGGTAATACAACTCAACCAGTTGCGGATCATTACCGCTGGCAAAACCAGCTAACCTCCTGTCGGTTGGGTTTTTAACCGAATCGGTTACACCCAAGTTCAGTTTAACACGGTTAAAATATTTTTGATAAGCAACAATATTGGCCGCTAATATCTGATCGAAACTTTTAGGATAAGCTTTATCCAAATAAGCAGTTGCGCGTGCAGTTTCATCAGCACTTACATCGTTATAATTTACAAAATTGGTAGCAATAGATATGTAAATAGTTACCGCATTGGCTTTGCTTACATTAAGTGAAGTATCATTTGAAGCTATGCTGCCACCTTCCGTTTTCAGTTTTATTAAACTTTTAAATTTAACGGCGCCTTTTATGCCGTCCCTGTCGCCTGATATACCGGCCAGTACCAACTCATTATCGCCTTTTGTGGCGATAGTTGATTTTTGCGGACTGAACATTGATGCCCTGAATGTAAGGCTGCCCGGTTTGCTTGCAGTTAAGCGAACTACCATTACCTGATCGGGTTTTGATGACAAAACTTGTCTTTTATAAGTTACGCCATCTACGGTATAGGTAGTGGTAGCAACGGCTTTTGAAATATCCAGATCGCGGTAATAATTGCTATAATGATCATGGCCCGGGAAGGTTAAATATAAATTACCTACCGGCTGGTAGCACATGCCGTTATCCTTTTCAGATTTGATCTCCTTACTGGCTAACGCGGCGGCTGCAGGGCGGTTGTTCTCAAAAATCAGCCGTCTTACTTCAGGTAATGCTGCTAATGAACTTTTGCTGTCGTTACGGCTGGGGCCGCCGCTCCAAACAGACGATTCATTCATTTGGATAAACTCCCTTTCAGGGTTGCCATACACCATTGCTGCAAGGCGGCCATTACCTACAGGCATAGCGCGCTCCCATACCTTACCTGATGGTTTATCATACCATAGTTTTAAATTATTTTGCTGGCCGTAAGCCATGGCAACACAACTTAAAAGCATGGTAGTAAACAAGCTTACTTGAATACTTTTTTTAAAGATCATGATATTAATTTTTAGGTTCACTATTTAGTTTTATAATTGACCGGCTATTACCGGTATGCTTTTACATGTTGTTTGCTGCTGCCCAGCCCATCAATACCTAATTCAACCACATCGCCGTCTTTTAAAAACCATGGCTCGGGCTTTTGGCCCAAACCAACACCTGCAGGAGTACCTGTAGTAATTACATCGCCGGGCAATAAAGTCATAAATTGACTCACATAGCTTACCATGTAAGGTACATTAAATATCAGGTTGCTGGTATTACCATCCTGTTTAATTTCGCCGTTAACGGTTAACCATAGCCTTAAATTATGCACATCGGCAATTTCATCAGGCGTAGCAATAAAAGGGCCTATCGGTGCAAATGTATC
>JAICMD010000039.1 GCA_025929405.1 Mucilaginibacter sp.
CAGCAGGTGGCTTATGACTACAAGCGACTTGGGATGCAAATAAATTTTGCGCCTGATATGGATGTGAATAACAATCCTAACAATCCGGTTATTAATTACCGTTCATTTGGCGATAATAAATATAACGTGGCGCAAAAGGGAATAGCCTATATGAAAGGGATGCAGGACGGCGGCATATTAACCACAGCAAAGCACTTCCCCGGTCACGGCGATACCAATGTCGACTCGCATCTTGATCTGCCCTTGTTGCCTTTTAGCCGTCAGCGTTTAGATTCGCTAGAAGAGTATCCGTTTCGCGAAGCCATACAAGCCGGCATAAGTGGCGTAATGATAGCACACATGAGCATCCCCGCATTGGATAACACAAAAAATCAACCATCTACATTATCCCGCAAAATCGTCACCGGGATTTTAAAGGATTCCTTAGGGTTTAAGGGATTGGTAGTTTCTGATGCTATGGAAATGAAGGCGGTAACCAAATACTACCCCAATGGCGAAGCCGAGCTACAGGCGTTTTTAGCCGGGAACGATATTATTGAATTATCCGAAAATTCTGAGAAAGCTATTTTAAAGATCAAAAAAGCTATCCGCCAGGGTAAAATATCAATTGATGAATTTCAGGCACGGGTAAAAAAAGTGCTTGCCGCTAAATACTGGGCCGGTTTAAACACCCGTACAGATGTATCTACCATTAATTTATACAATGACCTGAATCGTAAAGCCGCTCAAGACCTTGTACAACAATTAAGTGATGCTGCGGTAACCGCATTAAAAGGCTCCGCTTCATCTTTCAGGCTAAACCCACTTGGTAAAACTGCTATTATAAGTGTTGGCGTAAGCCAATTCTCCCTGTTTCAAAAAGAACTGGCTATATGGTATCCTGATTGTCATTTGTTCACTATTGATAAAAACACCCCACTTGCACAACTTAATCAAACTCTGGCTATACTTAAAGATTATGATCAGGTATTTGTTAGTATAAATGATACACGCACACGCCCGCAAAGTACGCTTGATTATAGTTTCGCTGTTAAATCATTTATTGGCAGCGTAGCAGCACTTAAAAACTCGGTAGTAAGCGTATTTGCCAATCCTTATACCATAGCTGGTTTGCCGGGAATTGAAAAAAGCGGGGCATTAATGGTTTGTTACCAAATGAGCGATGAACTGCAACGCTCGGCAATAAAAGTAATTATAGGGGCATTAAAGCCAACCGGAAAGCTGCCGGTTACCATTAACAGTTTTTTTACTACCGGAGCCGGAAATGTGTTGTAGTATTAGCCAATCAATTTGTATATTTATACTAAGTATTTGCTATGAAAATTGTTCCTGTTGTTAGAAAAGCTAAATTAAAAAATATAGATGAGGGGTATGAAGATATGGTTTACTGGCTATCTCGGCCCGCACATGAACGTATTGCCGCTGTAACTCATTTAAGGGCAGCCCGCCTTGCGCCCGGCCAACGGTTAGATAAGACGGTAGTTATAAAGCGGAAATTACATCCATGAGTTTCATGGATGTTTAATTATCTGAAGTAACTTTTTAGGATCTTGCCGGTTATCCCAAAATGCTGTTACAATTAATTGGTCTTCGTAAATTTTATACAAAATACTAAAATGTCCCATCGCAGAAATTCTTGTTTCCGGATATACGGTAGCTTTATAAGATTCAGGTTGCTTTAAAATTACGTTTATTCGTGCAGCGATTAGCTTTCAGCGTATTTTGTCGATTTGTTTCTAACTGTCCAATATTGCAAAATTCCTCTTCTTTGCCTAGCTGCCGTTTCAGTCCATACTACTTTTCTTTTAGCCACGCTAAATCATTTTTATCCAGTTGACTTTGAGATATTAATTTGCCCGATTTTATATCATTATCACTGAGCTGAAGCATTACTATTTGCTCTTCAGTAAGTGTAACTGTATTATTATTAATAGGAGTGTTTTCAATAAGCTTATTTAACGCCAATAAATAATCGTTATTTGAAATTGTAAGCAGCTTATCAATCAAATCATTTCTTAAAGTATCCACTGTTGCCACAACCAAATTTACATAAATGTTATTACCATTACAACTCAACATTAGTTCCTATTCTTGTTATCTTTACTAATAATTTATGCAATCATCCTTCAATAAATATAACCTCAAATTCCAAGAGGCTTTAGCAAGTTTAAACCCGCAGCAGCTTGAAGCCGTTAATACAATGGATGGCCCGGTATTGGTTGTGGCAGGCCCGGGTACGGGTAAAACGCAGATATTGGCAGCCCGTATCGGCAAGATATTAACCGATACTGATGCCCGGCCAAATGAAATACTTTGCCTTACCTATACCGACGCCGGTGCCGTGGCCATGCGCAAACGTTTGTTTGAGTTTATTGGCCCGGATGCTTACCGCATTAATATCTATACCTTCCATGCTTTTTGTAATGAAGTAATACAGGAAAATCTTGAATATTTTGGCAAGCTGAATTTAGAGCCTTTATCTGATCTGGAATCGGCCATGCTATTCCGTGAGCTGGTGGATGATTTCCCGAACGACCATTTATTAAAGCGTTTTACCGGCGATATTTATTATGATGTGCCCCGGTTGCGCAATCTGTTCTCGACCATGAAGCGGGAAAACTGGGACCAAACCATGATTGAGCGCGCAGTGGATGAATACCTGAAAGATCTGCCAAATCGGGAAGCGTTTATTTACAAAAGGGCCAACGCGGCAAAAGGCATTAAGATTGGCGACCCCAAGCAAAAGGATATCGACGCCGCACATGATTTAATGAAAAAGCTGTTGGCTGCAGTTGGTGAGTATCAGCAATACGATGCCAAAATGAAGGCCCGCGGCCGTTATGATTATGACGACATGATTATGTGGGTAATCAAAGCCTTCCGCGAAAATGAAGATATGCTGCGTGTATACCAGGAACGCTATCAATATATTCTGGTGGATGAGTTTCAGGATACCAGCGGATCGCAAAATGAATTGCTCAAGTTTTTATTAAGCTACTGGGATAACCCCAACGTTTTTGTGGTGGGGGATGATGACCAGTCTATCTTTAAGTTCCAGGGTGCCAACATGAAGAATATACTGGATTTTGCAGGCGATTATGTAAACACCTTGTCTACCGTAGTTTTAAAGCATAACTATCGTTCAAACCAGCGTATTTTGGATATTTCGCGAGCACTAATTGACAGGAATAGCGAGCGATTAAACAAAAAATTAGGTCTTGATAAAAATTTACAATCATCACATCCTCGCTTTGAGGAAGAAGTGATTGTACCGGTAATACGTGAGTATGAAAACCCCGGCCAGGAAGTTGTTGATGTGGCCATGCAAATTAAAAAGCTGATAGCCAATGGTACCGAACCAAATGAAATAGCGGTTATTTACCGCAACCATAACCAGGTGGAAGACTTGCTGCATTTTTTAGAAACGCAGAAAATAGCCGTTAACACCCGTCGCAAAATTGATATTCTAACCATGCCTTTCGGCGAGAAGATCATCAACATCCTTCGCTATTTGGCTATGGAACTTGATTCGCCGTATAGCGGGGATGAATTACTGTTTGAAATACTGCACTATGATTTCTTTAACATCCCGCCTATTGAAGTTGCCAAGGCAAGCGTCGCGGTAGCTAAAGAAAATTATGCCACTTATAACAATAATCAGCCTAAAACCTCATTGCGCAGGCATATAGCTGAGATGCGCGCACCCACCGCACAACCCGGCCTGTTTGATGCACAGCAAAATGTGGAGATGAAATACCTCATCAACAATATTGAGTTTTTATTGACCGAAGCCGTGAGCGTTACCCTGCAACAATTATTTCAGCAGGTTATTGCCAAAATGGGCATCCTGCGCTATATAATGCAGCAGCCCGATAAAGGCGCGCACATGCAGATACTGACCAACTTTTTTGATTTTTTAAAGGATGAAAGTCGCAAAAACCCGGGTATAAAAATTGCCGACCTGCTGACTATTATTGAAACGATGAAGAGCCATAACATACGGCTTGACCTTAACCAAACTATATTTTCAGAAAATGGCGTAAATTTTTATACTGCGCATGGCGCAAAAGGGCAGGAGTTTGAGCATGTATTTTTTATAGGCTGCGACAAAAAAACCTGGGACAGCAAGGGGCGTAACAACAGCTTTAGCTATCCTGATACTTTAACACAGGCCTCCGCTGATGACATTGCGCAACAGGAAGAGGCCCGCCGCTTATTTTATGTAGCCTTAACCCGTGCCAAACAATGTTTGATGATATCTTATTCCAACAAAGACAAAAAAGGCAAGGAGCAGGAATCATCACAATTTATTGGCGAGATATTGGCCAGTACCGACTTGGTTGTGGAGCATCCTAAGGTAAGCGAGGATGCCATGCTGGAATTTTATGCTACCCAGTTTAATGAGGAGGATAAACCAAAAGTTGAGTTGCTTGACCATAACTACATTAACCAATTGCTGCAAAACTATACCTTGTCGGTTACACACTTAAATAACTTTTTAGATTGCCCGCTGCGCTTTTATTTTCAGTGTTTAATAAGGGTACCCGCAGGCAAAAGCCCATCGGCTACTTTTGGACAGGCGGTGCACTGGGCGTTAAATAAAGCTTTCAGATGGTTAAAGGATGATGACAATAACTTTCCTTCAACCGAACAATTTATGAAAGAGTTTAAGTGGTACATGTACCGCAACCGCGACTCATTCACCAAAGAGGAATTTAAGCTGCGTATGGATTATGGTGATAAGATATTGCCGCCATATTACGAACAAAACATACTTACCTGGAACAAGATTGCCGTTACCGAGCGCGCCATTAAAAATATTGAGTTGGAAGGCGTGCCAATTAAAGGCAACCTGGACAAAATTGAGTTTGAAGGTAAAAACGTAACCATTGTCGACTATAAGACCGGTAAGCCCAAGAACTCGTTAGAGGGCAGCAAGAATAAATTTTTACGCCCTACTTATGATGCGCCTAATGGCGGCGATTACTGGCGACAAGGTGTATTTTATAAACTGTTGATTGATAACGACCCAACCAATGACTGGCAGGTTGTAAGCGCCGTTTTTGATTTTGTTGAACCTATTGCCGAAGGCGAATATCACAAAGAAAAAATAGTAATAACTCTTGATGATATGGCATTGGTAACCGAGCAGGTTAAAACTGTGTACCAAAAAATTATGGCACATGATTTTAATATCGGCTGCGGTAAAAAGGAATGTGATTGGTGCCACTTTGTACGCACCAACTTTAAACAGGCCGATACAATCATGGAGCTGTCGGGCGAAGAAGAGGAGTAGGGTAGTGATTGGTGATTAGTTAATCAGTGATTAGTCTGTGGCTCTACAATAATGCCGAGCCAACTAATCCGTAGTCTCTAATTAACTGATCACTGCTTCCAGCGTAACGTTTTAATCATCACGTCCACATCCTTTTTAACAAAGTTAAGTACGGGTTGTATCGAATCAAGGCGGGGGGCTTCATTGAAATATAGCGCGCCGCGCAGGTAGTGCCGGGTGCTATCGGTTAAATAAAATTGTACCGATGATGCTGTATTACCATCAATATTATACAATAATCCGTAAACTTTACGGTCAGGGCTGATGATGCGTGTTTCATCAATGTTGGTAGCTTTTACGGTGTGTTTAAAGGCCAGTTTATACGCATCCTCAATAAGCATATTAAATTCTTTTTTACCGGTAATGGGCTGGTAGGTTAAATGCAGCGTACCGTTAAATTGCGGGAACTGCATATTCAGCTTATACTCAACCTGTTTAAGTGTATTGCGCGATGGTGCGCTGTCTACCTCCATTTTGGCATAAGCAGGATATAAAAAAGTAAACGGGTATTGAGCACTATAAAGCCTGTATTGCTTTTTAGGCAGTTCAATACGGAAATATCCCCGCGGTTTTGGCGCATAATCAGCATTGTCTCCGCACCCTGTTATATACAATCCTGCTAACAGCAGTATAGCCGCAATTACGGATGCTTTTCTTTGGAGTTCCATATTTCCCATGATTTTTCGGCCTGTAACAACAGCATTTCATACCCGTTTTTGATAGCTGCACCCCGTTCTTCGCCTTTTTTCAAAAAGAGCGTTTTTTCGGGGTTATATATCAGGTCATACAGTAAATGCTGTTTGGTAATAAACTCGTATGGTATAGGCGGACATTCATCAATTTTGGGTGATGTACCCACCGGGGTAGTATTAATAATTAAGGTATGCTGCGATATATGATGCGGTTTTAAATCGGCAAATAAAATACTATTTGTTTGCGGCTTGCGTGTTACCAGTTGATAGGCTATCCCTAAATTATCCAACACGCATTTAACAGCTTTGGCCGCACCGCCATTACCCAGCACCAAAGCCTTATCCTGGTGCTCTTTAAGTAATGGCCTTAATGACATCTCGAAGCCATAGATATCGGTATTAAACCCTTCCAGCCTGAAATCATGGTCGTTTACCCCAAGCTCGCCAGAAAAGGCGGCCAATACAGGGCTTTCCTTGTGTATGCGTATGCAGTTTACAGCACCGGCATTTTTAGCATCGTGCTCTATCCAGTCGAGGTATTTAAGTACATTTATTTTATGCGGCACAGTTACATTAAGCCCTAAAAGCCCCGGGTGGTCATCAAGCAGGTCCTGCAGATCTTTAATATGCTCGATAGGGTAATTATCATAACTAGCATCGGTAATATGCTCGTTTTGAAACTTTTCGGCAAAATATCTTTTTGAAAATGAATGTGAAAGCGGAAAGCCTATTAATCCGTATTGTCTCATAATTGCTGCTATTTACAAAGAAAAGATTTTAAATGCATGTGTGTGCATTAAACACGCAAAAATATCAGTTTGATAAGGTTATTTATTAACTTTAGTATAAATGATTAACACACTGAGGTCAACGCTTTTATTTCTGATATTAACACTATCATGTGTTAATTTATTTGCCCAGCAAAGTTTAAAGCTGGGTGATATAAGCAAGATCGTATTTGCTGTGCAACCAGGCGGAATAACCAATGACTTTAGCAGCTTTGAAATAATACCCGAAGGGCGTGTTTGGAAATGTTATCAAACGAAATTGATAAAGCAAACACTGAAAGAGATTGTAAATGATACTACTAAAAGATTATTGTCAAATATCCCTTTAACTATAGTATCGGATCTGGTAGAATTAGTAAATAAACCTGATACTGCTATAAATATTAATTTATTTACCGTTGATAAAACCGAAATGATAAAGTATTTGGATAGCATGCAACACCGGCCATTATCGCCACAAGAAAAAAGTCGTGTTATTGAGGGGCTGCAATCGAGTAATCTAATAAACAAAGCTTTTTACCGATTATACCACCCACTTTTTCGTATGGGCGATGATAGAACCGCTAATTTTATTATTATAACAACTCGAAAAAATACCCAAATCAAAATATTGTCGACCAACTTTGGTTTTCTTGATTATGAACCGTGGTATATAAATGGTGTGGCAAGCTATAACCCCAATATTTCGCGTATTTTTGAGTTTATAACAGGGGATAAGGATTATACCCAAAAATCTAAAAAGCGGTTCTTTATAAATATGGATAGTGCAATATCTTATGAATTATTTAAAAAGATTATTTGGTAGTTTATATATCCAAAAAATGATCAAACGTATCGCTGCGGATGCCCAAACGCAGGGTTTCCAGCGGGATAACGTCGATTGAGGCAATATTGCCCAGATTTACATTAGCGCCAATAAGTTTTATAAACCAAACCTGCTGGGCTTTTTGCGGTGCTTCCCAAATAATGGCTTCTTCGGGTATCTGGGTTAATATTTCATCCACTAAACCTTGACGCACCTCGCCCGAATCGCGGTAGATGCCCACGTTGCCGCTTTCGCGAGCCTCGGCTATGACCTTCCATGAACCCGCCTCAATTTCGGCCTTCATCAACTGTATCCATTTATAAGGCGCAAATATTTTTTGCACATCCTTTGAGCCTACTTCTGATATTACAGTAACCTGTTGTGCCAGTTTATTAATGTATTCGCATTTAATTTCGTGCGGAATTTCAATCGAGCCATCTGATATTTCGGCGTATTGCAGGTTATATTTATCCAGCATGCGCCGATAATCGTCAAACTGGTTACGCACTATCATCGCCTCAAACAAGGTTCCACCAAAATATACAGGAATGCCGGCATCCTTATATAACTGCAGTTTTTTATCAAGATTTGGTGTTACATAAGATGTGGCCCAGCCCAGCTTAACAATATCAGTGTAAGCGCCTGCAACTTCAATATAATCTTCAACCTGGCGTAAGCTTAGACCTTTATCCATCATCATGGTGATGCCGCTGTTACGTGGCTTTGGGGTACGTTGGGGAAGATTATTGATAATATAATTCATAACACGTAGCAAAATAGTGCCTCAAAGGTTAAAAAAAAACCGAAAATATTTCGGTTTTTTTGAATATTGGGAAAGAAAGATTGAAGATTAGTCGGACGTGTGGACTAATCTTCAATCTTTGGTCTTTATAACTATTTAGTAAAGCGGTTTATTATATCCAGTATAGCTTTGTTTTGCTGCAATTGCGGCAAGTAATCAAACAGGATGTAGTGTTTCTCCGGATCAGATGCAAGGGCCGACTCTAAAAAATTTAATGCTTCGTTATATTCGCCTTTGGCAAATAAATAAGCCACCATGCGGTAATACAATTCTGCCGCCTCCGGGTTATTTTTTATTGCTTCGGATACTATTTCAATAGCGGCTTCCAACTTTTCCTGTTCATATAATATTGATGAATAATCTAACCAGGCATCAATATCTAAGGGATTAAGCTCAACTACTTTTTCGTAAGCTAATTGTGTCTCGGCAATATGACCGAGTTTATATTCGGCATCAGCAATAGCAAACCAGTAATCGGCATTTGCAATATCCAGATCAAGCGCTTTTTTGTAAAAGTGCAGGGCCTCAAAATAGCGTTCTTCAAAGTCAAGCGTTACACCTATACCAAACCAGGCATCGGCCAGCTTGGGGTCCATCTTCACTGATTTTTTATAGAATGCCCGGGCATCATCCATCTGCTCCAGCTTTTCATAGCACTCGCCAATGGCGCAATAAGTATCGGCATTAGGCTGCTCATACTCAAAAGTATGGCGGTAAACCTCTATGGCTTCGGCATATTTCTCCAAATTAACCAACGCGTTGCCCTTGTTAAAGTAAGCCGATGCAAAATTATCCTTTATCAGGATAGCATAATCATACGCATCAATAGCCTTTTCAAATAAACCTAATTTAGTAAAAGCATTGCCCAGGTTATACCAGGCTGCATAACTGTATGGTTCATTATCAATATATTGCTGATAAAACTGTACGCTTTCTTCCTGGTTATCCAATACGTCATAACAAAACGCCAGTTCATACAAAGCATCCTGATTTTCCATGTTTTGCTCCAGGCAAAGCTTCAGGTATTTTATGGCATTTTCATAATCGCCCATGTTTTGGTGCACATAGGCTATATGCAATAAAATCTCATCGGTTTCTTCGGCAAGTTCAAGCGCATGGGTATAGTTTTCAAGCGCTTCTTCATATCGCTCCATGCTTTCGTAAAGATTGCCGCGGATGATATAAATATCCGCATCCGAAGCCTCAAGCGTAGCTGCCTTTTCAAGCGCAGCAAATGCCTCGTCAATACGATTGGTAATGGCCATTAACTGGGCCTGTTTCACTAAGAACACCGCCGCAAAGGGGTGTTGGTTTAGGGCATATTCTGCAACCTGTAACGCTTTTTCCGGATCATTTTTTTCGATATAATAATCGATGATGTTCTCAAAAGCCTGGGCATCAAAAAAGTACTGGTCGTGATTTCGAATCATTTCCTCGTACCGTTCTACCGAAAATTTCGGATCTTCGGTAAAACCAAATTCAAATTCTTCTTCCATTCAATAATTTGCAGAACAATAGTTTAAATATACAATAGACTTGTTTAAACCTAATAGGTTCAAATTACAAGTAATAAGTTTGCTAAAGGCAATTTAGTTTTCAACATACAAACATTTTGAACATCGCTAATTACAACCTGTTGATTATGAATATAAAACAATAGCGACAGAAAAGATGCTAAAATATTAACCCTGCGGAAGCCCTGCTTACTCAAATATACGCATCAACCCAACTTTTCGCACCGGTTGTGCGTTAAAAATTACATTAAAGTGTTATTAACGCTTAATCAAAAAGCTATTCATTATACTTGGCGGGCAAATTTAATCGTTTAAACAAGCAACTATTTAAACGAAACCCCATCTATGGTGTTAAACGTTTTACAAAACAACCGTTGATTAATTAATATATTTCGCAAAATTTATAAAATGAATATTCCTCGCAAGGTTTCTGCCGCATTATCAGTATGCGGTTTACTATTTATAAGCATAACTACTGTTGCACAAACAGCCGCCGCTGTAGTTGCCGATCCTCCAAAAAACTGGCATACAATGGATATCAAAGCCGATGGTTATTATGGCATTAGCCTAAATAATGCTTACCAGTTTGTTAAGGGCAAAAAAAGCAAACCAGTTGTGGTAGCTACTATTGATAGCGGTATTGATACCGCGCAAAAGGACCTGAAAAGCATACTGTGGATAAACCCGAAAGAAATACCGGGCAACGGCATTGATGACGACCATAATGGCTATGTAGATGATATACATGGCTGGGATTTTTTAGGCGGCCCCAATGGCAAATGCGATTATACGGAAACCGTTGAAGAAGTGCGCGAATACAATAGGCTTAAAGACAAATATGCCAATGCTACCACAGCCACTGATGGTAACGAAAAAGAATATGCTTACTGGTTAAAGGTAAAACGCACTTACGAGGAAACTTATAATAAATCATCAGCCGAGATCGGTCAGGTTTCGCAAATGATGAATGTATTAATGGTAAGCAGCGGTTATATAAAAAGAGCGCTTAATTTAAATACAGATGCTACTTTTACCCTGGCTGACCTTGCCAAAATAAAAAACCCAAGCGATACCGTTGTTAAAAGCCTTGATGTATGGACCCGCATTTTACAGGACGAAGGGGGTGATAATGGTAAAATACTGAAAGAGTATGGCGAGTACCAGGCAAAAATTAATAATGATGTTAATCCCGATCTGACCTCGCGCAAGCAAATAGTTGGCGATGACCCCAATGTACAGGATGGTAAACCCTACGGCAATAATATTTTAAAATATCCGGATGCCTCGCATGGTACAGGAGTAGCGGGTTTAATAGGCGCCATACATAACAATGGGTACGGCATTGACGGCGTGGCCGATAATGTACGCATTATTAGCATTAAAGCTGTGCCTAACGGCGATGAGTATGATAAAGATATTGCCAACGCTATACGCTACGCTGTTGACAACGGCGCCAAAGTAGTTAACATGAGCTTTGGTAAAAAAATATCGCCGCATAAGGATTGGGTTGATGCCGCCTTTAAATATGCCGCTTCAAAAGACGTATTATTAGTACAAGCATCAGGCAATGATGGGCAGGATGTTGATATTAAACCGCAATATCCTAATGATACCTTTGCTGATGGATCGTCAAATGATTCTGAAAATGTAATTAGTGTTGGCGCATCCAGTGCAGTATTGGGCGAAAACCTGGCCGCATCTTTCAGCAATTATGGTAAGCGCAATGTTGACGTTTTTGCACCGGGCGTTAAAGTAACCTCCATTGACATGGATGCTGAATTTAATACTGCTGACGGCACCAGCTTTGCATCGCCAATTACAGCCGGCATAGCCGCTTTGATATTAGAATACTATCCTGATTTAAGCGCCAAACAGCTAAAACAAATTATAATACAGTCTGCAACCCCGTTAACCGGCACCCTGGTAATTAAGCCGGGAAGTGAGGAAAAAGTTGATTTTTCTACCCTTTCAAAATCAGGCGGCATAGTAAATGCTTATAAAGCATTGCAACTGGCCTCTAAATTAAAAGGCGAACGAAAAAAATAACACATATAGTGATTATATTTGCGGCTTGAAAAACAGCTTATTTTAACACGATGAGAGAAATACAGTTCAGAGAAGCCCTGCGCGAAGCAATGGTTGAAGAAATGCGTAAGGACGAAACCATATACCTGATGGGCGAAGAGGTTGCCGAATATAATGGCGCCTATAAAGTAAGCCAGGGTATGCTTGATGAGTTTGGCGCTAAACGTGTTATTGACACACCTATATCTGAACTTGGTTTTGCCGGTATAGGTATAGGTTCGGCTATGAATGGTTTAAAACCTATTATTGAGTTCATGACCTTCAATTTCTCATTAGTAGCTATTGACCAAGTAATAAACGGCGCTGCCAAGATCATGTCAATGAGCGGCGGTCAATTTTCAGTTCCAATTGTATTTCGCGGCCCAACAGGCAACGCGGGTATGCTAAGTTCGCAGCACAGCCAGTGTTTTGAAAACTGGTATGCCAACTGTCCGGGTCTTAAAGTAGTTGTTCCTTCAAACCCGGCTGATGCTAAGGGTTTATTAAAATCGTCTATTATTGATCCTGATCCGGTTATTTTTATGGAATCGGAATTAATGTATGGCGATAAAGGAGAGGTCCCTGAAGAAACTTATTATATTGAATTAGGCAAAGCCAATGTAACCAAACAAGGTACCGACGTAACTTTAGTAGGCTTTGGTAAGATCATGAAAGTGGTTAATGCTGCCGCCGCCGAACTTGAAAAAGAAGGCATCAATGCCGAAGTGATAGATTTACGCACCGTTCGTCCTATCGATTATGCTACGGTTATTGAATCAGTTAAAAAAACCAACAGGTTAGTTTTAGTTGAAGAAAGCTGGCCATTAGGCTCAATAGCTACCGAAATAGCCTTTAAAGTTCAAAAAGATGCATTTGATTATTTAGATGCACCAATATTACGCATCATGGGTGGCGATGTTCCGTTGCCTTATGCACCAACGTTGATACAGGAATATCTTCCAAATGCCGAAAAGGTAATTAAGGCCGTTAAAGATGTAATGTACGTTACCAAATAAACATAACCATTTATAAAAAGAAAGCCGGTAGAAAAATACCGGCTTTCTTTTTGGGTAGCGCTACGGCGCAAAAAATTTTTGTCTATTTTTTCTACAAAGGGGTTGACCCTACGGGTTCAATTATGATTATTAAGCGACTTTTTATTGCTTTTCGTTTACTGGGCGGGCGGAAATGCATTCCATCCCTGCGCCTTCAGTGGATGCACCACACCACTCTTAGATATTAAATTACAGCCTGCAGCAGGCTCAGTAATATACCCGATGATAGTAATGTCCATTTTAAACTTGATCTTGTCGTAATCGGCTTGTTTTACCGTAAAAAGCAGTTCGTAATCTTCACCGCCACTTAATGCGCAAACAGTCGGATCCAGATTAAATTCCCTTGCCGTTTCAAAAGTCATCGGGTCAAGCGGAATCTTTTCCTCATAAATATTACATCCTTTGTCGCTTTGTTTACAAATGTGCAATATTTCTGAAGCCAAACCGTCAGATACATCAATCATTGCTGTTGGTTTAACTTCTATTTCCTTTAGCAATTCTATAATATCCTTACGTGCTTCCGGCTTTAACTGGCGTTCAACTATATAATCTTTACCTTCAAGGTCAGGTTGTATTTTAGGGTTTTCAAGGTATATCAGTTTCTCGCGTTCTAATAATTGTAAACCGGTATAAGCGCCGCCCAGATCGCCGGATACACAAATCAAATCACTCTCTTCTGCGCCATTTCTATACACAATATCTTTTTCGTCGGCATAACCAATAGATGTTACACTAATAACCAATCCTTGTTTTGACGAACTGGTATCGCCACCAACAATATCTACACCATACTTTTCGCAGGCGATATAGATGCCTTCATATAACTCTTCAATAGCCTCCAACGGAAACTTGCTCGACATGCCAAGCGACACAGTAACCTGAGTTGCCATGCCATTCATGGCATAAATATCACTCAGGTTAACCTGGATAGCTTTATAACCTAAATGTTTTAATGGTGTATAGGCCAAATCGAAATGTATACCCTCCAGCAGCATATCAGTAGATATGAGCATCTTTTTACCATTGGTATCAATTACGGCAGCATCATCACCTACACCCTTTAAAGTACCCGGCTGCACAAGCTTTATATTTTGGGTAAGATGGTTTATTAAACCAAATTCACCCAAATTTTCAATATTGGTTTTCTCTTTATTATCAAATAATGACATAATTTGTGTTAGTTATAAGCCTAACCTGGCTGATATCTCCAGCATACGCTCTATTGGTTTTACAGCTTTTTCAATTATTTCTTGCGTAACTGTTATTTCAGGCACTTCATTTTTTAAGCATAAATAAAGCTTTTCTAAAGTATTACGCTTCATGTGCGGGCAATCATTGCATGCGCAAGCATTATTTGGCGGTGCAGGTATAAAAACCTTATCAGGATTTTCTTTTTGCATCTGGTGCAAAATACCAGCCTCTGTAGCTACTATAAATTCCTTATCAGGGTTATTTTTTGCATACTTTAATATCCCGGTTGTTGATCCAATATAATCAGCCATCTGCAATATTACTTGCTCACATTCAGGGTGGGCCAATAATTTAGCACCGGGATGTCGTTCTTTTAGTTTGGTTATTTTTTCTCTCGAAAATATTTCATGTACCATGCAGGCACCGTTCCATAACACTAAATCCCTACCTGTTTTTTTCGCTACATAGGCACCTAAATTTTTATCAGGACCAAATATTATCTTTTGTTCCGGCGGTAAACTTTCCACAATTTGCACCGCATTGCTTGATGTACAAACTATATCGCTTAAAGCTTTTAACTCAGCCGTACAATTCACATAGGTTATTACCAAATGATCAGGATACTGCTCCTTAAATTTCTTAAACAAATGTGGCGGGCAGCTATCCGCTAATGAACATCCGGCCTTTGCATCGGGTAGTAAAACCTTTTTGTTGGGTGATAGTATTTTTGCTGTTTCGGCCATGAAGTGTACACCGGCAAAAACAATAATGTCGGCATCGGTTTTTGCAGCTTGTTGCGATAGGCCCAAACTGTCTCCAATATAATCCGCGATATCCTGTATATCAGGTTCCTGATAGTAGTGCGCAAGTATAACAGCATTTTTCTCTTTTTTAAGTTTTTCTATTTCATCAAAAAGGTCAAGCGTTGGATCAATAATTTCCTCGGCATATCCTTTTAAATTTATTTCATCTAAGATATTCATTTCAACAATTCAATTAATAACAATTAGTTTTATATATAAAAAGAAGCTATTGTTATTGGTGTGTTAGTTATGTTTAAAAGTTGTGATACGTTTTAGTATTAAAGTTGTTTTTTACTATTTATCAACAGGTTTTATACTTTTTTTAATTCTTATTTACCTGATGATGAGGTTAGTATGGTGAGCAATATTTATTTAAAAAACTTATTTGTTAATAATTTATTGCCTTTTATAATGTTAATTTCATCGTTAAATAAGCTAATAAATCGCTAAAAATTTGATGATATATAATGCAAATATCGGGGTTATCAACTACTATAAAACTTATTAAGTTATTACTTACACAAAATTAACATCTTTGCCGTCTATTATTAACATAACCCCTATTTTTACACCCACAATATCTATTTTATGACAAAAAATGTGGATTTCCTGGTTATCGGATCAGGTATTGCCGGATTAAGTTTTGCACTAAAGGCTGCAAATCATGGTAAGGTTCTGATAGTTACCAAATCAAATGAAGATGAATCAAACACTAAGTATGCCCAGGGTGGTGTTGCAGTGGTTGTGGATAAAAAGGAAGATTCGTTTGATAAACATATAAATGATACGTTAATAGCCGGTGATGGGTTATGTGATAAAGAAGTTGTGGAAATTGTAGTTAAAGAAGGCCCTGCCCGTATTAATGAAATTATTGACTATGGTACCAACTTTGATAAAACAAATGAGGGTATTTATGACTTGGCTAAAGAAGGCG
>JAICMD010000143.1 GCA_025929405.1 Mucilaginibacter sp.
CATTTTCTATAAATGAATAACCGCCGCCTATATAAAAATACTGAGCAGTTATACGCTGGCTTGAGTTAAAACTGGTATTAAAACTATGCCTGAATTGTGGTGTAAGATTAGCGTTACCCACGGTAATACTTAATGGGTTTGAGTTATCACGAACGGGTTGTAACTGGTCAATAGTTGGTTGGACATTGTTTCCGCTATAGCTAAAATTGTATCTTGACGAAGGACTAAAGCTGTGCTGAAACCTTGCTTGTGGCGACCAGTTAATAAAGTTTCTTTTAAATACGGTACCGGTATACTGGTTTATCTGGTCATAGCCCACAGCAGATGCCTTGGTGCCAAAGTTTACAACCCCATCGGCATATTTATAGTTAAAAATTGCACCGCCCTGGTTGGTTAACTGGTTAAATTTGTAATTGTTACTATAATTGGCATCAAATGCATCGTACTTGCCGGTTAATGATTTGTTATATGATTCTTTATCAGATAAACTGTTATTTAGCCCAAGACCATAGTTAAGCGCCACTGTCCATTTTTTGGTTAATGGTTCGGTATAAACCAAATTACTGTTTAATACCGAGCTTGATACGGTAGTCGGTTTGTATTGATTAGTAGTATCATCCTTGGCGTTTACCGGCGTAAATATATCTGAGTATATATAACCATCTGTATGCGTACTGTTATAAGCTTCGCTAACGTTCCATGATATGGTACGTCCTACCTTAGTAAATTTTTTATTGTAAAGTAAAGTTGCGTTGAATGTTTTTTGCTGCGCAGTACTATTATTATCTAACGTAGTACGATTTAATAAAGCGCCTGTACTATCTCTGGTAGTGCTTAAACTGTTTGACCGGTTTTGGGTATTTTTTATCATCCCGTCAACACCAAACTTAAAGTTGGTGTTGGGGTTAGGGTTATTTTGATAGGTAACATCTGCTTTTTGCCTGAAGGTATGGGCGTATGAATCCTGATCGCGGTTAGTTGTTTGCGTGTTGCCGGGTAAATTTATTTGCGATAACGTGTTTTGAATGGTTGTAAGTGATAATGCACCTATGCGGTAATTGGTATTGATAGTTGATTTATCATCATTAAACTTGGTATCATAATGAGCGCCGCCTGTACGCGCTGACGGGAAACCTACGCGGTTATAATTAGCATTATCAAGCGCGTCTGATCCTGCTGTTGTTTGGTAACTGCTGCCGTCATCTAAAACCACTGTAGTAAGTGATGATGTACCCAAGCGATCATTATCAGCATAACCGAGGTTGTTTTTCCCATCATTTGATAAAGTTCCATAAACAGAAACTTTATACTTTCCTTTAAATTTATTAAACAAAGCCTGCCCTTCATAATAACCCTCGGTACCTTTACCCACATCTACTTTTCCAAACATGCCGCTTTTTTTATCTTCCTTAAGTTTTATGTTGATGGTTTTTTGCTTTACACCATCATCCACCCCCGTAAAAGTAGCCTGGTCGCTTTTTTTATCATATACCTGTACTTTATCCACCATGTCGGCCCGTATATTTTTGGTAACCAACAAGGGGTCGTCACCAAAAAATTGCTCGCCATCAACCAAAAACTTGGCGGTTTCGCCCTGTACGGTTACTTTGCCATCCTTATCTACCTGTATGCCGGGGAATTGCCTTAACAAATCTTCTACTTTATCATTAGGTTGTATTTTATAGGATTTGGCATTGTACTCGGTGGTGTCACCGTTTATTTTAACACCAAGGGTGGCGCTTTTTATAATTACCTCGTTTAACAGGCGTGATTTGAGCTGCATATTAATATTACCCATATTGTGTGTAGTATTGGCTCCTTCAAGCGATACGGTTTCTACATAGTCGGCACATTCGGGATAGGTAACCATTATCAGGTATTTACCAGGCGACAGGCCGGTAATGGTAAAACTACCATCAATAGCACTGCGGGTATATTTGCGTAAAATGGAATCCTTTGGGTTTAGCACGCTGATAGGTGCATTATGAAGCTTTAGTTTCATAACACTATCGCCAACTGAGCCTTTAATAGTGTAGCTGTTTTGCGCCCACGAGGTAATGGTGCACAAGCATAAGGCCAAAATAGCCGTAATTGTGATCTTCATAAAGTTAGGTTGAGGGTAATGTTTTACCATTACCCCTTGTTGTGGTTGTATGTTTTGAGCAAGATAGCGAATAAAGGTTTAATTGCTATAGCAAATAAATTTTCATTTCATAAGGCCCTACTGATCCCCAATTTTTCATCGCCACTTTTAATTTATCAATTAGTTGCTTATTGTTTACAACACTTCCTTTTTTAGGCGGGACGATTTTGGCAGGCGGAATATTTTCAACTGTTACTTTCGTTGCTGTCCAGCTTACATTTTCATGCGGTATAGCCACTTTTAAAATCATACCTGGCAGGCCCGCAAATGATTCGGGGCCGCCGCTCATCCAAATTTTATCTGTATAAAAAGCCACAACGTAAACAGAATCCAATATGAGCCCATTGGCCCTGCGGCAGGTATAACCGGCCACATCCTGGGTTTCGTCTGTAAGCCTCCAGGTCATTTTGCGTATACTGTCTTTTACTAAAAATAAATCGCCGTATATTTCTTTTTGGGCAATGTTGCTGCTGGTAGTCATATCAGTATATACTGTATTAAATTGTTTGTTAATTGGATTGCCCGAAAAGTTTGGAATGGGGGTAGTTGGCTCAATAGGTGTAAACAATGATTTGTTATTATTAAATATCAGTGTGCTTTGCATGGTAGCAAATTGAGGGGCGCTTTTTTTATAGGCCTCGTACATTTGCTGTGATAGCGGGCTAGGGTTGGTGCCTATTTCCTGTTTGGCCACGGTATGAAGGTTTACACGTTTTTCAAAAGTAATAGTACCACTGGTAACAATTTGTGGGTTTTGGGCCATCAGGCTACCGGTTAATATAAGGCAGGTAAGGGTTATTAATATCGTTTTCATAAAATTAGTTTTGTGCAGTGGTAGTACCAAATTTGGTAAAGTCCCAGCTTATAGTGAACATGAAAAATCTTTTTATAGTATTTACACTTGTTTGAGTAATACCTGTGGCTGTAGGCGTTCTGGTAACTATTTCCTGGTTTAACAGGTTATTACCTCCAACAGACAGTTTTAGGTTATCCCCTTTAAAAAATGTTTTGCTAACAGTTGCGTTCCACATACGTGTAATAACCGGCGGAATCATTTGTGTAGGCCCCTGGTATCTGTAACTAAAATCAGAAGCTAACTGAAATTTAGCAGGCAAATAAAGCGTGCCCTGAGTGCTTGCGTTATATCCAAAGCTATTGTTGTTGCCTTGTTGCAATGAGTATTTAACAGCACTGTAAGACGGGCCGCCATAAACATAAAAACTGTACTTTTTAGGTTGGTTTATTTGCAAAGTAAGTGTGGCATTATATGATTTGTTTGTATTGGTACTTAACACGTTATTTGAGTAGCTATAGCTTTCTGAACCGATGTGACTTAAACTTAAATCAGTACTAATGCCAAATATCCTGCGGCTTACTGTTGCCCTTACAGAGTAATTAAATGGGTTTTTTGAGCTGATGTTAATATATTGTGTGGTCGATCTTCCGGTAGTGGGATCTACAACTATGTTTTGAGTAATTGAATTAGTTGTAAATGAGTAATTACCACCCAATGAAATATACTGTGCACTAACTGTTTTACTTGAATAAAATGAGGTGCTAAAATTATGCCTGAATGATGGTTCAAGGTTAGCATTGCCTATAACTATATTCTGCAAATTGGTATTATTGCGTATGGGTTGTATTTGGTCAATAGTAGGTTGGGTTGCACTGCCATTATAGATAAATGTATAGTTGCTTGATGTGTTAATTTTGTATCGAAAAACAGCTTGGGGCGACCAATTAACAAAATCCCGTTTATAAACCTTGGCGGTAAACTGATCAATCTGTTTTAAATTAACATTTGAAGCCTTAGTGCCAAATGTAAGTGTAGTTACAGATGTGTGATAATTAAACATAGCACCTAACTGATTGGTAAGCTGATTATAATTATAGTTATTACTGTAAACAGGGTCAAACACGTCATACCTGCCCGGCGCTGATTGATTGTATGACTCACGGTCGGATGTGCTGTTATTCATACCGAAGGCATAATTTAAGGTTACCGCCAGTTTGGTTGAAAATGGTTCGGTATAAGTTAAATTACTGTTTAATACGGAACTGATTGAAGTAGTTGGCTGATATTGTGCGGTTGTATCATTTACAGTCGTTGCTGCAGGAGTAGTAATAACTGAATTAAAATATCTTTTGCTATCAGTTTGGCTAAAGGCCTCGCTAACGTTCCATGATATGGTGCGTTGGGGCTTTTTAAATTTTTTGTTAAACAATAATGATGCATTGAACATTTTTTGTTCGCCTTTACTATTATCTGTTTTATCCTCGCGGTTTAATAAGTTATTATTACCATCGGTAGTGGTAGATAATGAATGTGATTTATTATCTAAATTTTTTAAAGTACCGTCAACAGAAAGCTTAAGCGTAGTGTTAGGATCAATAGTTTTTTGATATATTACATCAGCTTTTTGCCTAAAGCTGTGATTATCAGAATTTGCTACGCTGCTACGGTTAATTTGTGTGGTAGGATAATTATCCTGTGAGTTTGTGGTGGTAATAGTATTAAGAGAAAGATCACCTAATTTATAATTAGTGTTTATCGATTGCTTGTCATCGCCCCATTTAGTGTCATAATGTACACCGGCGGTGCGGGCTTGCGGAAGCCCCTGGCCATTGTAAGTAGCATTGTCTAAAGCATCGCCCCCGCCAATAAGAATTCCTATAGCTCCGCCATCATCTAAAATAACCATATTACTATTTGATGCACCTAATTTGCTGGCATCTTGGTATCCCAGACCTGTTTTGCCGTCATTAGCCATAGTACCGTATACTGAGAATTTATATTTCCCTTTAAACTTATTATACATTAGCTGGCCCTCATAGTATCCATCAGTACCTACTCCGGCAACGCCTTTACCAAACATGCCGGTCTTTTTGTCTTCGCGCAAAGTAATGTTTATAGTTTTGGTTGTTTTACCATCGTCAATACCGGTAAAAGTGGCTTGGTCGCTCTTTTTATTAAAAATCTGCACCTTATCAACCATGTCTGCCCGGATGTTGCGGGTAACAAGTAGGGGGTCATCGCCAAAAAATTCCTCACCGTCTACGGTTACCTTTGGTACACTTTCACCCTGGGCGGTAATTTTACCGTCTTTATCAACATGCACATCAGGTAGTTGCCGTAGTAGGTCCTCAACTTTATCATTAGGCTGTATTACAAATGCTTTGGCATTATATTCGGTAGTGTCGCCTTTTATTTTAATGGCTTTTACTTCGCCTTTAATTACTACTTCCTGTAATAATTTGGCTCTGTCCTGCAGGTTTATGTTGCCAAAATTATGTGTTGGCACAGCCGGGTTTATGGTAAACTTTTCTTCATAACTGGCATAGCCGGGATAAGTTACCCATAATAAATAATTGCCTGGTTTGGTTACCGTCAAATTAAACGAACCATCGGCGTTAGTATGCGTGTACGCTTGTAAAATGGAATCTTTGGCGTTTAATACGGTAATAGTTGTACTAAGCTTAGCTTTGGTTACGGTATCAACCGTAGTACCTTTAATTGAATAAGTGGTTTGCCCGTAAGACGTTATGGCGCATATTAAACATGCCATAATTGTGAGTATGGATATTTTCATGTGTTAGGTTTAAGATAACGCTAATATAAACTATATAATTAGTAGCGCAAAGGTTTTAACAAATATTAACATTAATGTTACGATAAATTCGTAGTTTTTATAATTAATAAATTTCTTGCTGGTTATTTTTTAACTATTTATTCATTTAAAAGTAGTGATAATAAAGAGTATATCTTAACAAAAAATAGCGAGTGGTATAATTGAGTTAGTATATGGCAGTTATAATCTTCAAGGGAGGGTAATTACTTTTTTGCAAGTATATAATCTCCACTGAAATAGGTTGGGGCCGATATTGAGCGCATATCTGCAACGCTTGGCATATTAAGGGTAGGCGATGTTACACGCATACCGCCTTCTATTAATTCAAATGTTGCGCCTTCAGCGCTTGTAGAGCCATTTAAGGTAATTGTATAATGAATTTGCGAGAGGTTGTTTAACGTTGCTTTAATATATTGAAGCGGTAAACCAAACTCGCAGGTATAAATTATTTTATCATCAAAACCTGCCGCGGCTTTAATTTTATATTCATTATATACCGAGATCAGGCTGTCACTGATAGCTTTGATGCCGGTTATTTTCATCTCTTTTGATTTTTTTACAAACTCTGTATTAATGACATTCTTAAATGAATCTAATTTACTTGCATCATCAGGCTTATTACGCAGATTAATATTGGCAAAATTATGTTTATCAAACACCGGATAAGTAATAGTTATATCTGCATCATTACGGCTTTTTTGGGTGTTAGATAGGGATAGGGTAATGCTGCCTGCAATTATTTTGCGCATAACCAAAGGCTCGGTAGCACGGATTACCATGTACAGATTATCATTATCATTTGCAATACTGTAATATACTTCAGTAGCATGGTTATAGGCCTGAAATGTATTGCCCCAATCGGTGGCATTGCCATCAACTTTAATGTTAGCAGGAGCATATAAACCAACTTCCTGTTTATTGGGTAGTTTTTGGGCGTTGGCAGTGAAGGCACCTGCAAACCCATAATGTAATAACAACAATGCCGATATGACGATATATATTTTTTTCATATTAATATGATAAGGTTAGGTTATGCAGTTACTTTGACCCGGTTATAATATACATTATTGCAGGATTAAGATTTTTTTTATCAGGACTGGTTATTCTTACTTCGGTTACATTACCGGCAGGTAAACTCTTTATGCCTTGTATTACTGAACCGCTATACTCGGCCTTATTAATATAAAGATCATTAATTACCTTGTCGCCAAAATAAACGGTATTCTCTTTAGTAGTAAAATTAGGCAGCTTTTTTACAAGCTCAAATAAAGCAGCATCTGGGTTTAAACCTTCTTTATAAGGTTGCGCTTTAAAAGCTATAGTATCCACAGGATAGCCGGCGAAGACATAGTTTCTGAAAGTTTTATCATTTGCGGCTTTAGGAATATCTGTTACCGGATTATTGTTTTGTGATTGCTGATAGCTTGTTGATGTAAGAGTAAATAGAACTTTAAATTTGTTTTGATATAACATATCATTCCTGTAAGTTGCAGAACCGTAGCTATCTAATGAAGCAATTAAATCAGGTGATAGTGTTTTAAGTTCTTCTTCACTATATATTTGCCCATTTATTTTAAAACCAACCTTATCATCAGGAGCTATACTAGTTCCTGTATGAAATGCTGTACGAATAAGGTGTAAAGATATATAGTCAAAGCGTTTGCCCCCATCATCTGTTAGTAACAGCCGGGTATAAAAGTTTGATTTAGATATCGATCTTTCTTTATACAAATTATCTTTTTCATGCGAAGTCATATAAATCAGCTGACCATTACGGGTTATTAGGTCAACCCCACCTGTTTGAGCATTTACACTTACTGACTGTATGCATTTATTACTTAATTGATATAAAACATCAGTTGGATATTCCTTACCGTCAATAGTAACTTTTGCATTTTTTAAAAATGGGCTCGATCCCTCACCTACTAACTCGCTGTAACTTATGGTGTCATTTGTAATAGCTATTTTGTTATTATTTGCGTTTGATAATAAGGGTAATTGTACGGGGTGATCTAACTTCTGTATAATTACTGCTTTATTACTATCTGAGCTAATAACCGCAGGCAATTGTATGGGCTGGTTTAGTTGCTCTATAATATTTTTCTGCCCGGCTTTTACAACAGTTATTAATTTTTTTGTGGTTTTTATCAGGCTAAAGTTTTTAATATCATCTTTCTTGATATTAGCAAAGGCCAGGCAGCTAATTACCATAACAGGCAGCACCAATACATAAACTATCCTTTTAGCTTTTGCCGATGGTTTGTTGAACAGCATGGTTATACGCTTTTTTAGCGGCACCATGCTAAAGTTATGATACAGCATACCCTGTTTAGCAACAGATAAGTGCAGCAGCAGATCGGCATATTGTGTTTTATCGGTTTGCAGGCCCATCTCGCGGTCAACCTCAAATTCGTGGTTTTCTTCCATTGAGCGTGCGTACAGGTACACAAACGGATTAAACCACAGTATAATTTGTACAACCTTCATCAACAACCTGTCGGCCGAGTGGTAAAGTTTTACATGCAGCATTTCGTGCGCTATAATCTGCTGCATTTCTTCGGGGCTTATCGCATCATCATTTAAAAATATATAGTTTAAAAATGATCCGTTTGGCAAACTTTTATCGCCGCGTAAGATATGCACATTGCCCAGGCTGCTCAACTTGCGGCGTTTTAGTTTGGTGAAAAAGTTTAACAGGGTAAACAACAAATGGATAAATAAACCCACAACCGCCAATAAGTAGCTGTATTTTAATAACTGCATCCAGGTTATATGCTTTGTAGCATCCTGTGCAGGCACATAATAGCTTATAGTTTTAAATGAGCGTATGTTTTCTACCTGCTGCATAACCGGCATAACCTCATACTGCTGATGTACCGTTATGGTTAGCAGCGGTACGGCAAAACTAAACAGCAATGTAAACAACAGGTAATACCGGTTTATGGTAAAAAAGGTAAGCC